>JBMZDS010000083.1:0-6589 GCA_049614465.1 Chitinophagales bacterium | reverse complement strand
CTCCATAAACTGCTCAGCCCATCTACGAATACTATCGCTAGATGTCTCTCTAAAACTTCTGCGCAACATGGCTTCTACACCACCTCTATCTACGGTATACCAGCGATCTTCAGAATCGATATTATCATCAAAAGATGCTTCATTTTTCTTTTCATCACCATAGAGAATGACATTCAATATCTTCCTAGGTAGTTTTTCTACAGGTTCTGTTAAGCTAAATTTATACTTCTTTGCTAGTTTTTGCAATTCTTTAAATAAATAACCCTCTCTACGTAATCCTAGTGGAGCTACCCCTCCTTTATTGATACTCAATTTTGGATCAGGGACCATTGCTTTTTCGCTTACCTGCATATTGTATCCTAGTCCTTTGCAGCCAAGACACATACCATAAGGAGAGTTGTATGAAAAAGTATTAGGAGAAGGCTTGTCATAAGACAATCCTGAAATAGGATCCATCAGATTTCTACTAAAAGAATGGACTTTTTTGTCATCTACGTCTAAAATCATCATCAATCCATCACTCATTTTGAGCGCTTCTGCTATTGATTTTTGTATTCTTTCTTCATTACCATCTTTGACGCGTAGTCTATCAAGTACAGCTTCTATATCATGGATTTTGTACCTGTCAACTTGCATTTTAGGCTCTAAATCGACTACTTCACCATCTATTCTCACTTTCAAAAATCCCTTTTTGCGAAGCGATTCGAATAACTCACGATAATGTCCTTTTCTTCCTCTTACTACAGGAGCCAATATCATAATGCGTTTATCTGCAAAATTTGTAAGTACAGTTTCGATGATTTGTTTTTCGGTAAACTGCACCATTTTTTCGCCAGACTCATGGCTATATGCTTCTGATGCTCTCGCAAAAAGCAAACGTAAGAAATCATAAATTTCTGTGATTGTTCCTACTGTACTTCTTGGATTTTTGCTGACAGTTTTTTGTTCAATAGAAATAACAGGACTCAATCCTGTGATGCTATCTACATCTGGACGCTCCATTCCTCCTACGAATTGACGTGCGTAGCCCGAAAGAGTCTCTAAATAACGTCTTTGTCCCTCTGCATATATTGTATCAAAAGCAAGTGAAGACTTTCCGCTTCCACTAATCCCTGTAATGACGACTAGTTGATTTCTAGGAATAGAAATGTCGACATTTTTGAGATTGTGAACTCTTGCACCTGTGACATCTATACTGTCTGGCTCGGATACGATATGTTTTGGTTTTTTGCTCAAAATAAAGAAGTGCGAAGATACATTTTTAAGCAAAAGGATTCAATATTTATCTTTAAACAAAAAATAAGGATGGTATTATTCTTCAAGTTCGATAGTCTTTGAAGATTTTTTCTTTGCTAAAAAATGAAAAGAAACTTGCATATTGTGTGTCCCTGTATAGGATTGAGCGAATTCATTGCCTAAAACCATATTATACATATAGCCAAATGAGATGAAATTGACGTTTCCTCCAGCCCCAAACAACACTTTTTTGGTGCTTCTACCGCCTACTTTTAGCCAAGCATAGTCTTTAAAAGCCAATTTAAGGCTTCCTTCAAATGTAGGCTTGGTATAGTCAGGACCATAAGCCAAAAAACTAGGTGTGATAGCTATACTTTTTATCTTTTGCTGATAGCTCAAGCTAGTAAAATAAACAGGCGAAAAACCTTCTACCGACTGTACCATTACAGGCATAGAAAATCCTAAATACAATCTATCTTTCCATGTATAATTCAATCCTAATCCTGCCATAAATCCTGTTTTGTCATAAGTCTCATTGTTCAATATAGGATCTTCTAGATTGGTATATTCATTGATTTTGTCCATACGTAGATTGTTGAGAATCAATCCTGCATTGATACCAAAATTTAGGCTATTACTTTTACCCATTCTTATTTTTTTGGCTAAAAGAAGTTCTGCCGTAGTGGTTTGATATACATTGTAAAGACTGGTATTGACTTTAGCTCCTATACCCAATCCGTATTTGCCCAACGAACCAGAAAGCAAGAAATGAAATTTGCTGTTGTTTTCTACCGCATTGGCAGCAGATACTATCGTAGATATATCAAGCGAGCTAGAATCCTTGGCAAGCAAAGATGTATTGTAATATGTTGGATCAAAATTGATGTCATTGAGATTGAGCATATCTTGAGCTATTGTCCATTGAGCAAAAGCAACAAGCAATACGAGCATTATATTTTTGTAAAGCGTTTTCATAATCTTAATTTTTTAGTTGAAAAAATTAGTTTCTTATTAAATTGACAGTCCCTGTAAATTGATTGTCACTATTGTAGTCTGATAAGATGTAATAATAGACCCCTGAAGGCAAGTCTTTCCCATCGCTTGTTTTTCCATCCCATAGATTGTTGTAGCCTGCCGATGGACTTCGTCTATAGATTTGATTGCCATTTTCATTATAGACAGTAAATTCATAATTGGCAAATAGTGTAATGTTGGGCACAGAGAAAAAATCATTATATCCGTCACCATTAGGTGTGATAACATTGTTAGCTTTTAGATCATCTAACTCTATTACATCATTGATAAAGACCGTCATCTCTTCGATGGCAAAATTGCCAGAAGCATCTGTGACACGCACCAAAATGATGTACTCATTTTTTATTTCATAATCAAAGATATTATCAGTTAACAATTCATCCTCTGCAATAGAAAATGAGCTATTGTCTACACCGCCATCTTCTAATGTGTAGGTAAAGCTATCTCCTGCAGAATTGTCTTCAGCAAGAAAAATACTTACGAAAGTCCCTACATTTTCATTTTCATCGACAGATGCATTTTCATTTTCAAAAGAAATACCAGTTGGTGCTTCATTGGTGTTTTGTGCAGCTATCGTAAATGTGTCACTGATACTACATCCATTGGCATCTATTGCTTCAATTTCAATCTCAAATGAAGATTGCACGCTAAAATCAATGTCATTTTCTAAAAGCAAGAAATTGTCAACTAGAGTAAAAAATGCATTGTCATTGCTGTCCGTATTTAAAAAAGTGTAGGAGTAAATAGAATTGTCTGTATCATCCACATCAAAATTAGCGATTGTATCTCCTATATTGCTTGCGTCAGTAATGACGATATCACTAATATTGAGCGCAGTGGGCGGTTGATTGTTGCTAAAAAGATATGGACTTCCAGAACTTCCTTTAGTACTATTTTCTTCAAAAGTCTCTTGATTGAGCAAATCAATAATGACATCTTCTGAAGCATCCCAGATTTTGAAACTAACCTCTTCGCCTAGACTTTGATTGCTGTAAACAATCAAATAAGCAAGATTACTGCCATTCACTTCCGTTCCAAAATTGATAACTCCTCTACAAGTGTCATCTACAAATGCAGCAACCCAATCTGCAGAATCTATACTGGCTTGACAATCTATTAATCCTTCGCCTGTGACTGTCATTGTATATTGATAATCTGATGGCGTGATATCCCAAGCAGGTTGTGCAAGGCTCCAAAGAGAACCCATGCACATTGCTATTGTTATTATTAAATTTTTCATAATTTCTAAACTTTAATGGTTTACAGATGAATCACTTTGATATATTTTACATCTTGGTTCGTTTGATCTTTCAACTCAAAATAGTAAGCACCATGTGCTAGACCATTTTCTTTCAAATCGACTAGTATACGATTGTTCCCTTCTATTGTTTCATAGTCTTTTGCAAAGACTATTTGACCAAGACTATTGAACAATCGAATAGTAATTTTACTATCCTGAGACACAGAGTACTCTACATTTATTGTGTTATCAAATAATGTTGGATATACTTTTAATCCTTCTTCTTCATACACATTTTCTTCTGTAGAAAGTTTTTTACAATCTATGTCACTCAATTCTATCATATAAGGATCATTGATATTCCCTTTCATAGCATTAGATTGATATACTAATTGATTGATTGCTGTATATTCTTTACTAGTTTCTTTATTTAATAAACGATATTCTAATTTCTCCTGACTATTTCCACCTATTGTGATATAAGCGATTAACGTTTCATTAAGGTTTTCAAAACTTGAAATTCCTCTACAAGTTTCATTTTTATCAAATACACCTACGTACCAATCTTCTATTTCAAAAGAATTGTCAATGGCTTCACATGCATTGAGTGAAACGATATGTGTCATATTAGTTGGATATTTTGCATTATCAACTGTCCAGCGCTCATCTATGATTTCATCATTGTTTTGAGTGATAGACTTGAATGCTCCTGCATATGGAAATGTAAAATCAATAATACTTGCTGAATGATACATATAACTTTGCCCTGGTATCAAAGTATTTAAACTTCCTATCCAGCCAAGATTGTCATCATAAATCGCAAATTGTGATTTTCCTTTTATCAAATCGCCTGTAGTGGCATTTAAGTTGCCTAAGGCTTCATCTACTGATTGGTTTCTGATAGAAATAAATCCTATCCAATTCCAGTTTTCAACCAAACTTATCGTGCGTGTCGTAGGATCGATAACCGAACCGTAAAGACTCAATGTGTCATCGTTTGATACTCTCAATCTGTAACCTTTTTCAGGACTTACTCCGACTGTTGTGAAAGGCTCTCCATTCCAGCTGGCACCACTATAGTCAGCAAATTCTGTCAAATGCTTCAACTGATCTCCTGCGCTAAACGCTACACTTTCCATCAAGACATCAAGATTGGCAGAATCTTCACTTAAGAGATTGTATCCTATCCAATTCCATCCTGTTTGTAGCGGAATTTCTTGCACAACACCATTGCCAGCAGAAAACAACTGTGGTGATAGCAATGAACCGATAGTTGCATCTACTACAAATTCTAATGACGGAATGACATCTATATAAACATTTCCTTTGCTCGCATCCCAAATCTTAAATCGAAGACTATCAGCAGCAGTCGTATGGCTATAAACATCCAAGAAAGCGATGTATCTATCTAAAGGAGCAATATATTGTAAATTGACAGATCCTCTAGGCTCATTATCTACAAATACGCCCAATACATCTTCTTCGTCTGTAGAGACAATTCCTTCTATTTGAAGATATCCAATGATATTCATTGAGTATTCAAAATCATTAGGATTTACTGTCCAATCTGGTGCTTCATCTCTTACTGCCAACTCAATTGTTAGTTTTTCTGGGAAGCCAAAATCTGTCATCAAATGAATATCTTGCGTATAATCACCAATATTAGTCCCTGTACTGATAGTAAATACAACTTCCTTTACACTGTTTGGAGCAATACTTCCCGTAGTATGGTCGGCAATCAGCCAAGATGGTAGATTTGAAATGTCATATACTTTTGCTTCTCCACCTGTATTGACGATATTGGTTGTAAAAATCAATTCATCACCAAATGCTTTGTCAAAAGTCAATACATCATCTTGCCATACGACTTGATTTTTATCAATATAAGCTATCCAAGTTTTTGGCGATTGCATTTCATTACCGTTTAAGTCTTGAATATCATCTACTGTGATATCTAAAGTCACATTTTCTATCAGCTCTGCTGGTGAAGTAGGCGTGATGATGATTTCATCATTATTGACCGAGAACGCAAAATTGACACCTTGAACTGTTCTTTGTATTTTAATCGTAGGTGTTGTATTGCCCAATGTAGCGCCTCCTACTTCATTTACTTGATGAAAACCAGCAGCTGCATCTACAAAACTCGGATTGAGAATAGGCACACCAGATACTTCTTGGTATTCTTCAAAAGGCAAATACACTTGTAATCCTAGTTCATCTCCTAACAATCGATTTTGCTTATCTCTAGCTACTTGCTCGATTTTTCGGGCAGTATTCCAAAAACGGAATTCGTCTATTTGACCGTCAAAAAACTGATCGTTGTTTTGAGTGATTCCTGTAAAGTAACCTCTACTTCCTAAAAATAATTTAGTACTTCCAAATTGAGCAATATCGGCTGTTACCTGCATTGAATTTTGCAAATCGCCATTGATATAAGCTGAAAGATTGCCTGTGCGATTTAAGATAAGTGCAAAATGATGCCATTCTCCATCAAAATAATCGTCATTTACAGCTACGAAATCCATTCCATAATGCTTAACATGGATTTGACCTGCTGCATCTTTTTCTATATTCCATGCAAATAATGAATCTGCGCCCAATCCATCTCCATTTCCATTAGAGAAAAGAGTCGCTACATCAGTAGTTGTAGAATTGAACCAAAATTCTAAGGTAAAATCCATTTCGTCTGTAATCACAACTTCTGCAATACTATCTATTTCTACAAAATCATCGACTCCGTCAAAAGTAACTGCATTGCCATTTGGATTGACTTGCCATGTAGCGCCATCTAAGACACCATCTCTTCTACGCACTTGATCTATCACAAAGATGTCAGTTGCTTCATCCATTTTCCAATTGTACAACAATCCAATATCACTTCTAGACAATTCTTGATTCATATCTATTACAATATCTGAATCTGTACGATAAGTGCTCCATACTCTCACTTCATGTATATTTCCATTGAAAAATGTAGCATCTGTAGCGGTATTTTTACCAACAAAAAGACTTCCACCAGCCTCAAAATTGCTATACATATTGACGTTTCCTGTATTTACAAGTGCTCCATCAATAAAC
>JBMZDS010000082.1:0-6593 GCA_049614465.1 Chitinophagales bacterium | reverse complement strand
GCGCAAATACCTGCATATCCCATAATGGTTGAAGCACTTCCTGGCTCCATCGCTGTAGCTCCATTTCTATTACAGTTATTATTTTGGGTATGATTGGCATTAAATTGATGCCCCATTTCGTGTGCTACATAGTCTATGTCAAATGGATCGCCAGTAGGTGCGGCACTACCTGTCACACCTCTTCCTTTCTGACTGTTCCAACACACAACTCCTAGTCCTGCAAGACCACCACTATTTGTTCCAAATACATGTCCAATATCATAATTAGCATTGCCTATTACATTGTCTGTATTGGTTTGATTTTCATTGATCATAGCGTTTGTAGTTCCATTAGTAAATGGATCTGTAGCTGCATCATCGTAGATAATTAAATTGTTGTTTGCAATGATATTCATATGGATAGCCATATCTCTTTCAAATACACCATTGACTCGATTCATTGTAGTGACTTGAGCTGCTGCTGCATCAGCAACTGTTCCTCCCTGAAATGCAGTATATTCTCCTGTAGCCGAAAGTGCCAAGCGGTATGTACGTAATTCACAAGTACCGAAAGATTTGATAATAAATTCATCATTGTCTAGCGAATTGTCCGCTGCTATTTCTTCAACCTGACATTGTATCGCTTCATTTGTTCTCAAAAAATCTCTTTTGTAGTAGACTAGATAGTGTTCTACATCTACACCTCCATGAGAAATTGGATCTATAAAAATACTTCCGTTTTCTGTTCCCATTATCATAGCATGAAATCCATGAGGAGTGATATCTAATCTCGTATACCATTCTGGATGCTCTAGACTATATGCTAAAAATGTTTTGATGCCAGGGAAAACCGTTGTGAATCCTTCTTCATATACAGGAGATTCTACTATTTTAAAATTCTCAAAAGAACCATCAGGCATTGGCAATGCAATTTCAATAGATGATAACTGTAAGTTTCCTTCAAAATCATGTAATGGTGCATTCCAAAGATAATCTTTCAGTGCATCATAATTCAATTGATAAGTCTCATGTTTTGTCGGGAAAATGTATTGAGTCCCTTTTACATCTATTTCAGCATAGTTTTTTGCTGCCCAATAATTCTGCTGTGAGAAAGAAAAAATAGTTGTAGTGATTAGCGCAATGCAAAGTAGTAGTCTTTTCATCCTTTTTATGCTGTTATTTTTTTGTAAAAGCAAACAAATATAAGTATTTCAAAGCAAAAACAATTTTATCAAAATTTCGTTCATTTTCTGCATCTTTGTCACGTGAAATATAAAGTGAGTATTTTTAATAAAAAGCAATCTCTTTTTCATGATGGAGATAAATTATTACTTGCCGTAAGTGGTGGTTTAGATTCTATGGTATTGCTTGGTTTTTTTGCAAAAGAACAAGTCGATATAGAAGTTGCTCATTGCAATTTTGGACTGAGAGGAGAAGAGTCTGATGAGGATGAAAAACTTGTGGAAAGAATATGTAAAACTAAAAATATAGCTTTTCATTCTACACGGTTTGATACTAATAAATATGCTCAAGAATACAAATTATCAATCCAAGAAGCCGCAAGAGATTTGCGCTATGAATGGCTAGAAAAAATAAGGCAAGAAGAAAATTGTAAGTATATCTTGACAGCACATCATCTTGATGACAATATTGAAACATTGCTTTACAACCTCACAAAAGGAACTGGAATAACAGGTGTGAGAGGAATGCTTCCTAAAAACGGTAAAATAATCCGTCCATTTTTGACAGTATCACGAGAAAATATCTTGCTTTATGCTAAAGAGAATGATGTTAATTATCGAGAAGATAGTTCGAATGCTTCTACTAAATATAATCGCAATAAAATTCGACATAAAGTAATTCCTATTCTTCAGGAAATCAATCCTAACTTGGAGAAAACAATGCAGGCACACTTCGAGCGATTTTCGTCAATAAATGCGTTGTACAATACTGCGATATCAAGACTTGAAAAAGATGTGATAGAAGATAGAAATGGAGATAAATATATTGCTATCAGAAAACTGTGTAAAATAGAAGGATATTCTTCATTGCTTTTTGAAATAGTGAGAAAATATGGCTTCAATCAGCATCAAGTAGAAGACATTGCGGCTGCGATGAATAATGCAGAGACGAAAGTATTCAATACTGATAATTATCGTATTATTAAAGATAGAAATCACCTGATACTTACTTCTATTGAGAATAACGAAGGAACGATATTTTCAATAAATGAAAAGACAAAAAAAGTACATTTACCAAAAGGAAACTTACTAAAAGTACATCTAAAGCCAAAGGAAAAATTGACACGTATGAGCAAGCAATCAAAGTATGCTTATTTAGATGCTGATAAATTGGATTTTCCATTAGTTGTTCGTACTTGGTCGCAAGGAGACTATTTTTATCCGTATGGATTTTATAATGAAAAAGGCAAAGCCAAAAAGAAAAAAATAAGTCAGTTTTTTAAGGATCAAAAGATGTCTTTAATCGATAAAGAAAATACTTGGTTATTAACTTCGGGTGAAAAAGTGGTTGCAGTTTTGGGTTATCGTAGTGATGATAGATACAAAGTGACTGACAATACTAAAAATGTATTGCAATTGGAGTTGATCGGTAATAGCAAGTAGCATTTTTATGCGTATAAATATGGCTCGTTATTGTATGCCATTTCTTGTACGTTTTTTAGCACATGCTTCATGTATATTTTCCAAAAAGTTTTTGCAAACAAAAAATCAATAGGATATAACAGTCTATTTTTTGAATGTAAAGTATAAGAATACTCAACTAAAATTTTATTAGGTGCGATTTGTGTTGTTTTCCATTCGCCTACAAATTTGTAAAAGCCTAAAGTCCAGTTTTGAAACTCATCTACTTGTATCTTCCAGTATTGATTTTCATGTCTTTCTAGTATATTATCAATAGAAGAAAATCCTCCTTTTAAAAAGAGAGATTTTGCAGTATAAACCTTTTTACTTGAACCCGGAATACCCCAGTTCTCATCATCTGTAGTATGAGTTACTTTAGGTGTGAATCCAAATCCTGTATGAATTTTTGAAAGATCACAAAGCATAGCTGTTTTAAATGCTCTTTCTAATGAACATTCGAAAATTGTGGTTACTTTGACTTTTGAAATCATTATAGTGCTTGTCTGATACTATAAATATGTAAGTAATTTATTACGCCTTCACTTTTCTCAATTTCCAAACACCAAATACAGCTTCTTTAATGATGCCTTGATTCATTTTGGATTCGCCTAGTGTACGATCTGTAAATACGATTGGTACTTCTTTGAAAGTAAAGCCCTTGAGTTTGGCTTTGTATTTCATTTCTATTTGAAAGGCGTAGCCAATAAATTGGATATTATCAAGATCTATAGCTTTTAATACTTTAGCTGTATAACACATAAATCCTGCGGTACTGTCCTTAATGCCTATACCAAGAATGCTTTGCACATAAAATGAAGCAAATCGAGAAAGTATCGCTCTATCCCATGACCAATTGACAAATCCTCCGCCTTCAGTATAGCGTGAACCCACAGCAAAGTCTTTGCCTTCATCATGGCAAGTGGAGTATAATTCTATCAATTTATCTGTAGGGTGCGAAAAATCACAATCCATTTCGAATATATATTCATAGCCTTTAGCTAAGCAATATTTAAAACCAGCGATATAAGCCGTTCCTAGTCCTAGTTTTCCTTCTCGTTCTAGTAAATGTAGCTTTTCACCAAATTCAGCTTGAAGTTCTTTGACTTTAGCTCCAGTACCATCAGGCGAACCATCATCTACGATAAGTACATGAAATTCTTTGGGCAATGCAAAGACTGTACGGAGCATACGCTCTATATTGTCTATTTCATTGTAAGTGGGTATTATGACTATACTATCGCTCAAATCTGATATTTTAGTTTCAGTTCTTTCAATTTCTGTTTAGTATGTAGTGCAAAGTCACTACGCATTATCCAATTGTAATATCCAGGATCTCGCTTGAGTACATCTTTTACTGCTTGTCCTTTGTATTTTCCAAAGTTAATAACTTCTACATCATTATCCAATGCAATGCGATTGGCGGTATCTATCTGATGCAAATCATGACGTGAAGATCTATTGATAGCATCCATATCATTTTCTAATGCTTCATATTTTTCTAGCTGCGCCAAAAACACTTCATAAGTAGCTTCTACATCAGCCATTGCAGAGTGTGCATTTTCAAGATTTTTGCCACAATACACTTTGTATGCAGTAGTCAAATCTCGTTTTTCCATCATTACAAATATATTACGGACATCTATCAGATTTCGCTCGTCTATGCTATAGTTGATTTCACAACGCAAAAACTCTTCTACTAGTAGGGGTACATCAAAACGATTAGAATTGAAACCACCTAAATCGCAAGGATTGAGAAAATCATATACTTCACTTGCTATCTCTGCAAATGTAGGTGCATCTACAACATCTTTGTCATAAATACCGTGTATCATAGCTGCTTCTACAGGAATAGGAACAGTAGGATTGACGATATATCTTCGTTCTTCTCTTGAATTATCGACATTGATACGAATAATTCCGATTTCAACTATTCTGTCTTTTACGATATTAACACCAGTAGTTTCTAGGTCAAAAAATGCGATGGGACGTTTAAGGTTAAGTTGCATAGCCCAAAATTACACAAATGATTGATTTTCTTTTCTTAAATTTTGATAAATATTTCAAATGAGTTTGCTCATTTATGCGTAACGATATTTTTTTTACATTTATCTTACCAAAACCCAATATTCTGATGAATAAATCATTTCTAAAAACACTAGGACCTGGAATACTTTTTGCAAGCACAGCGATAGGTGTTTCTCATCTGGTGCAAAGTACAAGAGCAGGAGCAACTTATGGTTTTGCTATGCTTATTTTTGTAGTTGCAGCGAATTTGTTTAAGTATCCTTTCTTTGAATATGGAACACGCTATGCTGCTGCGACAGGCAAGAGTTTGATAGATGGATATGATAAGCTGGGTAAATGGATGTTGGGCATATATTTTCTGATTAGTCTTTCTTCTATGTTTTTTGTAATGGCTGCGGTAGGATTTGTCACGGCAGGATTTATGGAAAATCTT
This sequence comes from Chitinophagales bacterium, assembly GCA_049614465.1. GTDB lineage: Bacteria > Bacteroidota > Bacteroidia > Chitinophagales > UBA8649 > JBMZDS01. Next base: position 1,514 of record JBMZDS010000082.1, on the reverse strand, counting down.
TTTGGTATAGAGTCTCCTACTAATATGGCTTATCTTTCTAGTCTTATTTTATTAGTGATTTGTACAGTCATTTTAGCTTTAGGAAAATACAAATTGCTTGACAATCTGATAAAAGTAGTGGGAGGAGTAATGCTCGTCTCGACATTGATAGCATTTGTAGCAGTATTGGTAAAAGGAGCCGCAGCTCCACAGGTCAATTTCTTTGACAATAGCTTGATCACCAAAGATTCACTGCCTTTTATTATTGCGCTAATGGGGTGGATGCCTACGGCTGTAGATTTATCGACCTGGAATAGCCTTTGGACAATAGAGAAAATCAAAACTTCTGGTTATAAACCTACAGTAAAAGAAGCTGTTTTGGAGTTCAATCTAGGCTATTGGATTTCAGCTTTATTATCTATTTGCTTTATCACTTTAGGTGCATTTTTGGTCTTTGGTACAGACACTATAATGCCTGATAGTAAAGCAAAATTTGCAGCACAAACAGTTGATTTATACACTACATCTATAGGGCAATGGAGCTATTTTATTATAGCAGCGGCAGCATTCTCTATTATGTTAGGGACGTCTATTGGGGTTCTTGATGGCTATGCGAGATCTATGTCACGCACTTCATTGTTACTTTTTTCTTTCAAGGAAAACAAACGAAACTATACAATATGGCTTTGTATCACAGCTTTAGGCGGTTTATTGATTATCTCTTTATTTCTCAAAAATCTAAAAGCATTAGTCGATTTAGCTACTACGATTTCATTCTTGATAGCACCGTTTATCGCTATTATCAATTTTAAACTCGTAACAAGTAAAGATTTTGATGAAAATGCAAGACCAAATCTTATGATGCGAGTATTGAGTTGGGCAGGAATTGTTTTCTTATCAGGATTTAGTATTTTTTATATCTATTATTTGTTTTTTTTAAAAGTGTAAGATAAAAAGCCACTTTACTACAGAGAGTAAAATGACTTTTAAGCTAAGAATACTAAAAATATTATTAATAATCGTCAAAGAAACTTTTTGTTTCTATCGCAACAATTCCACCTACAGTATCACCATACTTTGCAGGGATACCGCCATTGTATATTTCTATTTCTCTGATTGCCATGAGTGGAATGTTGAGTTGACCTTCTATACGCATACCATCTACATAGTACACTGCACTACCTGGTCGAGAACCTCTATAACTCAAATCTCCATTTTTGTCTTGTGTGATTCCATTTCCTATTTTTTCAGCATCTTCAATATCATCTATTGGTGCATTGTTTAGAAAATCTACATCTATGACTTGTACAGTCGGTTTTGATGGGTCAAGTTCTATCTCACTTACTGTCAATCCGTCTCCTACTAATATAGAACCAACCTCTACTTTTACGATTTCTGTTTCGTTGTCATATACATTAACCATTGTTGTTTGATTTCCTGAGATGGGAGAAAATACTGTCATTTCATATTGCCCTGAGGGAACTCTTGACACTTCAAAAAAACCATCTAAATCAGTAGAGACATTCAATACTAAA
>JBMZDS010000081.1:0-6593 GCA_049614465.1 Chitinophagales bacterium | reverse complement strand
AATGAAGTAGATATCGCTCCTACAACTATTCAAAATCTGCTTGAGAATGAAACAGGTACAATGTTAACCGCAACAGAAAACCCAACTGCGACAAGTAGAGAATGGAAATTTTCGACAACTAGTGGAAGTGGATATACTTCTTTTGCAACAGCTCAGACAGGAATGACTTATGCTCCACAGTTTGCAAGTATAGGAACATACTATGTAGTATGTGAATCAGACTTTAATGGACAAGCAACGATTTCAAATGAGGTGACAATAATCGTTTCTGCAAATAGTATAGACATCTCTCCTACTACTACACAAAACATCTTTGAAAATCAAGCAGGAAATGCACTTACAGCCAATGAAACACCAACTGCAACTAATAGAGAATGGAAATTTTCAACGACTTCTGGCAGTGGATATACTTCTTTTGCAACAGCAGAAACGGGTACATCATACACTCCTTTGTTTTTCACAGCAGGAACATATTATGTAGTATGTGAAGCCAATTTCAACGGAACAATGGTCACTTCAAATGAAGTAACAATCATTGTATCAGTAAGCGTAATACCTACTGTATCCATTACCCCTGCAAGTACACAAGATATTGCAGCCAATGAATTAGGCAGCGTATTGACAGTAAATGAATCTGAGCCTTCTACTAGTAGAGAATGGAAATTTTCAATGACTTCTGGTAGTGGATATGCTTCTTTTGCTACAGTTCAGACAGGAAATAATTACACACCACAGTTTTCTACTGATGGCAGTTTTTATATCGTATGTCAGTCTATGATAAATGGCAGTATGATTACTTCAAATGAAGTACAAATCAATGTTACGACTTTTGAAAACAATATCAATCCTGACTATGCACAAGGAGTTTACCTCAACCAGCCCGTAACTACACTAGAAATAGAAGAGTCTATACCTGCGGACAATAGAATATGGAAAATAGGTACAGTTGCAGGCGGAGGCTACAATCCTTTTACACCAAATGAAACAGGAACGACTATCACTCCAGTATTTGATGTAGTGGGGAGCTACTTTATCATTTGTCAATCTACACTCAATGGCAATACAGTGACTTCTAACGAAATAGAAATACAAGTGTTCGAACCTAATACAATTATTAGTCCTTCATCTTTCCAAAATCTATATGAAAATGAGCAAGGAAATCAACTTACTATTGTCGAAACACCTGTAGCGACAAGTAGAGAATGGAAATATGCGCCAAGTACAACTGGAACATATCAATCTTTCGCAACAGCAGAAACAGGAACTAATTATACGCCATTCTTTGCTGATGCAGGAATCTATTATGTACGTTGTGAAAGTGAAATTTACGGCAATACTTACATTTCTAATACAATAACGATAACTGTCAATGAGTATATGACATCAATCGCTCCTACAGATGAGCAGACAATTATCGTCAATACAGATGGTGATATGATTACTGTAGCTGAAAACACAAATCCAACGGCTAGAGAATGGAAATTTTCAACGACTTCAGGAGGAACTTATACTTCATTTAGTAGTACTGAAACAAGCACTAACTACACACCAAATTTTGATACAGAAGGAACTTACTATGTTGTATGTGAAAGCAATTTTAATGGAACAATACTGACAAGTAATGAAGTAAAAATAAATGTAATCGCTTTGCCAACGATAAGTATTTCTCCTACAGATGAGCAAAACATTACAGCTAATCAATTCGGGAATACACTATTTCTAGAGACAGGTAACAATACGCCAAATGCTGCAGAATGGTTATATTCAACTACAAGTGGTGTTGGTTATACATCTTTCATGACCAATGAAACTGCCGATCAGTACAAACCATTGTTTGATACTGAAGGAACATACTACGTAGTGTGTGATGCAGAAATCTTAAATGAAACTTATCGTTCTAATGAAGTCATTATCAATGTCAGTGAACCTGTAGGGATTTTTGATTATGAAAAAGCTGATTTTGCAGTATATAGCTTTGATAAAAATATCGTAATAGACTTAAGTCAAAAAGAAATGAAAAATGCAACTATTTCTATTATCAATATAGAAGGTAAAATAGTATTCGAAAAAGTACTAGAAAGCTACACAACAAATCGCATAGAATTGCCTACAATACAAGAAGGAATTTATTTCTATTCTATTAGAAATGTGGACAATCAGTTCAATGGAAAACTATTGTTAAAATAAAAGTCTTTAACTTTGAATTGCCTTTCGTCATAGATGAGAGGCAATTTTTTATTTAAAATAAACGCATGAAAAAAACATTTACTTTATTTACATTTATACTCATTACCCTATTTTCTTTTGGACAAAATCAAATCGTAAATATCGGTTTTGAAAACTTTGACAATTTAGGACAAGACGAAGAAGAACCTCAAGGTTGGAATTCTTTTATGACTGCTGAAAATGGTGGTGTCTCTAGTTTTGTATTTAACTTTGCTCAATCTCAAAAAGTGGAACGATCTAGTGATACACGACCTGGATCATCTGGAAACTACTCTGCTCGAATCTGGTCAAACAGTGTAGTAGGAAATGTCGCTAATGGAAACCTCACTACAGGAAGAATCCAAGTAGGAAGTACTACACCAAGTGATCCTGCCAATCACAATAAAACAAAAAGAGCAGAATCTAATCATAATCAATCGTTCACAGGAATGCCTGACAGTCTTGCCGTATGGGTAAAATACAATGCAGGAGGAGGAAACGAAGCAAGAATATCTGCTACAATACATGGCGATTATGACTACCGAGACCCTGATGGAACGGATGCGAATGCACCAAACTATGTAGTTGCCAAAGCTGTTTTAAATTATGCTCCAACTGGAGGATGGCAACGTATAGCTATACCTTTTGACTACAATTACCCTTCAAATGACCCACAATACATACTCATTAGCTTTACGACCAATGCTATAGCTGGTGGTGGAGCTGCTAATGATGAAGTCTTTATAGATGATTTAGAATTTATCTATGCTCCAAATGTAGATATTACGCCTACTACAGCACAAAATCTAATTGAAAATCAAGCAGGAAATATGCTAACTGCTACTGAAAATCAAACAACATCGTCAAGAGAATGGAAATTTTCAACTTCATCAGGAGGTGGATATCAGTCATTCTCTACAGCAGAAACAGGAACAACTTATACTCCATTATTCGCTACAGCAGGAACATACTATATTGTATGCGAGTCTAACTTTAGTGGAGATATAGTATTATCAAATGAAGTGCAAATAAACGTAACTGAATTTTCCAATAATATAGCACCTATAACAGCACAAGTCGTATTTCAGAATCAACCTGGAAATGATTTGACTGTAACAGAAAATCCAAGTGCTGACAGCCGTGAATGGAAATTTTCTACAACCAGCGGAAGTGGATATCAGTCATTTGCAAGTGCAGAAACAGGAACAAGCTACACACCTATCTTTTTTAATACAGGTACATACTATGTAGTATGTGAATCTACAATAGACGGACAAACTGCAATGTCAAATGAAGTAGAAATCACTGTAAATGTAAGTTCTACACCATCTGTATCTATCACACCATCAGGTGCTCAAAATATCGAAATCAACCAAGATGGAACGACACTTACTGCGAATGAAACAATAACTCCTTCTGCTCGTGAATGGATGTTTTCTACTACAAGTGGAAGTGGATATACTTCTTTTACAACAGCAGAAATAGATGAAACTTACACACCAAATTTTACTACAGAAGGAACGTACTATTTGGTTTGCTTTAGCACAATGAATGGAACTGAATATATGTCTAATGAAGTCATGATAACAGTAAATAACATATCTATTGCTATCACACCTGAAGATGCGCAATTGCTATACGAAAATCTGCCAGGGGATACACTTTTTGCAATAGAAAGTCAGCCATCTACTACAAGAGAATGGAAATACAGTACAGATGGAGTTGATTTCCAATCATTTGACACACCATTGACAGAAGACTATTTTGTGACTTTATTTGAGGAATCAGGTACTTACTTTATTATGTGCGAAGCAGAAATAAATGGAATAATGAAAGAAAGTAATGTTGTAGGACTTGTCGTTAATAATGGCCCTAGCATTTCTATTTCTCCTACTGCTAGCCAAACTATCTCTCAAGATGAAGCAGGAACTACATTGAATGCTAATACAGGAGGATTTACTCCTTCATCACTAGAATGGAAATATAGCACGACAAGTGGAGGTTCTTATGATGCTTTTGCTGTAGCAGAGACAAATACGGACTACACGCCTCTTTTCAACTCTACAGGAGAATATTTTGTAGTATGTGAAGGTGTTTTCTCAGGACAAACAATCAGCTCAAATGAAGTACGTATAGAAGTAGCTGAAATGGTGAGTACTATAGAATATAATGCGCCAACATTTGATGTATATGCAAGCGAAAATCAACTTATCGTAGATTTAATGGAATTTGACTTAGGAAATTCTACGATTCATATTATGAGTATTGATGGAAAAATGGTTGCTAATAATAATCTTAACAATTTCAATACAAATCATATTGATATTACTAATCTATCAAAAGGTATTTATGTCTTCAATATTTTGACTGAAGAAAAACAATATCAAGGAAAATTCATAAAATAAGCAATCAAACCAACAATTTGTAAGCCACTTTCGTCAAGAGAGTGGCTTTTTTTTTACAATCATTTTAATTTTTGACATTAACCTTTATCTTTAGCGTCTATTGAAAACCCCTTTAATAAGAATATGAAAGATTTTACTCGCTTATTTGACATACTGAAATACCAATTGCAAAAATTTCCAACGGATAAAGCTATCAACTATAAATATGATGGAAAGTGGCGTGCTTTTTCATCACAAGAAGTTAATGATACTGTAGATAGAGCTAGTAGAGCTTTTCTCAAATTTGGACTACAACGTGAAGATAAAGTAGCGATAATATCAAGCAATCGCCCAGAATGGAATCTAGTTGACAACGGAATGATGCAAGCAGGGATTATTAATGTACCGATTTATCCTACTATCAGTAAAGCAGAATATGAATACATTTTTAATGATTCTGAGATAAAAATTGCTTTTGTAGAAAATAAAGAATTGGCAGATAAGATTTTTGCAATCAAAGATGATGTACCGTCATTACAAGCTGTTTATTCTTTCGATACAATAAATGAATGTGAGCATTGGGAAAAATTTCTAGAACTAGGAGACAATGATACACAAGATAAAGTAGATGAAATAGCAGCAGGAATCAATCCTACAGATTTAGCGACTATCATATATACATCAGGTACGACAGGCAAGCCAAAAGGAGTAATGCTTTCTCATGACAATATCATTAGCAATATCAAATCAGTAGTTTCTCTTTTGCCTGTGACACATGAGCACAAAGCATTGAGTTTTTTACCGCTATGTCATATTTTTGAGCGTACTGTGACATATACATATTTCTCTACAGGGACAGAATTGTACTATGCAGAAAGTCTAGATAAATTGTCTGACAATCTAAAAGAATTACAACCACACTTTTTCTCTACAGTACCTAGATTGTTAGAAAAAGTATATGATAAAATAGTGAGTAAAGGAATGGAACTCTCTGGATTGAAGAAAAAACTATTCTTTTGGGCGTTAGGACTAGCGCAAGAATACACAGAAGATTATGTACCAGGCTGGAAATTCAAAATTGCTGATAAATTGATCTTTAGCAAATGGAGAGAAGCATTGGGTGGCAATGTGATAGGAATCGTGACAGGAGCAGCGGCATTGCAAGAGCGATTGGGAAGAGTTTTTAGCGCAGCAGGAATAGCAATACGTGAAGGATATGGACAAACAGAATCTTCACCAGTTATCACCGTCAATCGCTTTGAGCCAGGAGGATTTAAGTTTGGAACAGTAGGATTACCAATACCGGGTGTAGAGGTAAAACTAGCAGACAATGGCGAAATATTAGCAAAAGGACCCAATATCATGCTCGGGTATTACAACAAACCTGAGATAACAGCTGAGACGATCAAAGATGGATGGTTGCATACAGGAGATGTAGGGACATGGGTAGATGGCAAATATCTAAAAATAACAGACAGAGTAAAATCACTCTTCAAAACATCTGGTGGAAAGTATGTTGCCCCACAAGTAGTAGAAGAAAAAATCAAAGAATCACGCTTTGTAGAGCAAATAATGGTTATCGGTGAAAACAGAAAATTTGTATCTGCATTGATAGTACCTTCTTACCTCAATCTTACTGCTTGGTGTGAAGAAAAAGGAATTGCTACTGACAGCAATCAAGCAATGATATCTGCACCAGAAGTATTGGCTATTTTCAAAGAAGAAATTGATGGACTGAATGTCAATTTTGGAAAAGTAGAGCAAGTCAAAAAGTTCAAATTGTTTGCAGATGAATGGTCTGTAGAAACAGGAGAATTGACTCCTACCATGAAAGTAAAGCGTAAATTCATCAAAGATAAATACGCTGACATCATCGAAGACATCTATAATGTGTAAGACGCATTCATGAAACTCAAACTTCACTGGCAAATAATAATAGGCATGCTACTAGGCGTGCTTTGGGCTCTCCTTTCTGCAAAATTAGGTTGGGCAAACTTTACGATT
>JBMZDS010000080.1:0-6652 GCA_049614465.1 Chitinophagales bacterium | reverse complement strand
TGAAAGGCATAGCCATAGCTACGACTTGAAAAAATAACGAAGAGATGCTGAAAAAGATATTTTTTCAGTTTATAAATTTAACGTTAAACAACTTCCATAATTAAAGAAAAAGTTTCTGCCAATTTGACATCAAAAATCGAACGGCACACACTTTGATAAAACCATACTGAATACGTAGAATAAAAATCTAAACACTAGAATAAAATGCAAAAAGGAAATATCAATGTACAGTCGGAAAATATCTTTCCGATTATCAAAAAATTCTTGTACTCTGACCAAGACATTTTTTTAAGAGAACTAATCGCCAATGCCACAGATGCTACGCAAAAGCTGAAAATGCTCGCACAAAAAGGCGAATACAAAGGCACAACTGACGCACTACAGATAGAAGTAAAAATAGACAAAGACGCAAAGACTATCACTATTTCAGATATGGGAATAGGAATGACGGCAGAGGAAGTCGATAAATATATCAATCAAATCGCTTTTTCTAGTGCAGAAGAATTTGTAGAAAAATTTCAAGGACTAGATGACAAGGCTCAAATCATCGGACATTTTGGACTAGGGTTTTACTCTGCTTTTATGGTAGGTGAGACAGTCGATATCATCACAAAGTCGTACAAAGATACTCCTGCTGTAAAATGGACTTGCGATGGCAGTCCAGAATACACAATCGAAGATGCAGAAAAAACAACTATAGGAACAGATATCGTTCTTCACGTAGCAGATGATGCGTTAGAGTTTCTAGAAGATGCTAAAATCAGCGGATTGCTAGACAAGTATTGCAAGTTTTTGCCTATTCCTATCAAATTTGGAACAGAAAGCTATGAAGTAGCTACGGGCAAAAAAGATGATGATGACAAAGAAATCATGGAGACAAAAACTCGTGATAAAATCATTAACAACACCAACCCTGCTTGGACAAAATCGCCTAATGAATTGACAGATGAGGATTATCTCAATTTTTATCGTGAGTTGTACCCGATGTCAGAACCGCCATTGTTTTGGATTCACTTGAATGTAGATTTTCCATTTGAGTTGACAGGTATTTTGTATTTCCCAAAACTCAGCAAATCGTATGAAGTACAAAAAAACAAAATTGGCTTGTACTCCAATCAAGTATTTGTAACGGACAATGTTGAGAATATCGTTCCTGAATTTTTGACACTATTGCATGGTGTGATAGATTCGCCAGATATTCCACTCAATGTATCACGTAGTTATTTGCAAAGCGATAGCAATGTCAAGAAAATCACTGGACATATCAGCAAAAAAGTAGCAGATAAATTGACAGAACTTTTCAAAAAAGACAGAAAATCATTTGAAGAAAAATGGGAAAGTCTAGGCGTATTTGTCAAATACGGAATGATTAGTGATGAGAAATTTTTTGACCGTACAAAAGGCGCTTGCTTGCTAGAAAGTACAAACGGAGATTTTGCAACGCTAGAAGAATACAAAGAAAAAGTAAAGGAACTACAGACGGATAAGAATAAGAAAACGATTTTCTTGTATACCAATGATGCAGACTCACAAGCGACATATATCCAATCTGCAAAGACACGTAGCTATGATGTTTTGAAAATGGATGTGATGATAGACAATCACTTCATGCAACATCTAGAAATGAAGGATAATGATGTTTCGTTCAAGCGTGTAGATGCGGACACAGCTGACAAACTCATTGAAAAAGATGAAACGACAGAATCTGTATTGAGTAAAGACGAAGAGGAAAAACTAAAAACAGCTTTCGAATCAACTATTGATGACAAATCTGTAACCGTAGAACTCAAAGCTCTTTCGCCAGATGATATGCCAGCACAATTGATACAAAGTGAGTGGATGCGTAGAATGAAAGAAATGAGCCAGATGGGCGGAGGCGGAATGCCATTTATGGGAGATATGCCTGGTGCTATGAATCTAGTTGTCAATACAAATCATCCACTAGCACAAAAAATCTTGAATGATGATAAAGCACAAGCTGATAAAATCAATCACTTGTATGAGCTCGCATTGTTAGGTCAAAATATGTTGAAAGGCGAAAAACTGACTTCCTTCATACAAAGGAATGTAAGTACATTATAAAGGAATTTTGAATAAAAAAACTCAATTCCGTATATTTTCGAAATAACAATAGATTATATATATAACCCTATACGCTGCTGTATGGGGTTATATATAAAAGTACTTCATCCATTTTGGACTTTTCTCAACTGACTTCTATTTTGATAATAAGCCAAGTCTTACTATAATATTTCACATCTAGAATACAGACAAATAAAGTCATCGCGTTAAAAAGAATTATATGCTAAGAAACAATGTTCTAATATGTATTAGCAACGGTTTAATTATTGAATAGATTTTCTCCCTCACTTTTCATAAAAAGTGATATTTTGTGTCAAACTACAAATTCAAAGACTGTGTGTACACCAAAAATTTTTTATGTTCTCCTCCTCATATTTTGTATTTATTCATGTAGCCCTGATTCAAGTTCAAACTCAGATTGGGATCCACAAGTAAAATATCCTAATCTTGAAGTAGGAGAATATTGGATTGATATTTTTGATCCAAGAGGATTGCAAAATGCTACAGTTATTGATGATAAATTATTTTGTAATTCGATAAATTTTGGAGCAAGTAATTCGCTTTATTGCTTAAGCCTGATTACAGGCAAAGTGATATGGAAATACCCTGTCAGTCATTTTTCGACACAACCGGTTATTGTTTATGATAATGAAGTATATCTCTCGACATATCTTGGTGAAATTAGTAAAATCTCTATGGATGGAGATGAAATATGGGAAGCTAAATTTCCTGCATCTTATGCGGGCCATGCGATAAACACTATCAATGGAAACCTTTTTGTGAATTCTGTGACTAGCGGTGTCTATGAATTTAATGCTAAAAATGGAGAAATAGTCTATCACTATAAGTTTGACAGCCCTTCTGTAATACATCCTTATACATTGCCGCTCGTCTATGATTCCAATTTGATTTTTGGCAATGTCAAAATAGATTCCAATAATACCGAATCATTTATTGCTATAAATTATGACAGCAAAACTGTAGTTTGGGAAAGCAATCTAAATAGACCTGTAAGGAGACTTGATAAAACAATACCTCTTTTAAAAGATAACTATTTGGTAGCTATTGATGATCATGCAGATAGTATTCATTGCATAAATGCAGAAAATGGCATACGAATCTGGTCTCAAGTAATTAAAGAGAAAGGTGACAAAAATTGGTCATTTAGATATGCTTTAAGAGGAGAAAATGTTAGTTATCACAAAGGAGAATTAATTAATATAAATATCAAAACAGGAGTTGTAACTTCTAACTATATTGAAAATGCTATTCAAAAATTCCAAATTGAAAGGAAAGATACTCTTTATGAAATAATGATAGAAGACGAAATTCAAAAGAATGATTTACAAATCACCGTCCAAAAATTAAATATTTAGTTTTTTGCACTTTGATTTATGGAAATAAAACCATATATAAACTGATATCAAAAAAATAATTCTAAACAAAAAAATATCAGTTTAGGGCTACTTTGCACAATACAATACCAAGTTTTTATTTAAACAAGGCTTTCTAGTCTTGCTCTTTTTATTTGCATGATATTTGTGGATTCTACTATCTTTATCACAAAATTGAGACGTTGAAGCTAAAACAAATAGCCATAGTAATTCTTTCTCTCTTGCTTATCGATGGCTTGGTCTATACTTTTATACATTATCCGACCGCCCATTTTGAAAATGCAACAGAAAAAGCGAACAACTACATTACTCATTTTGAGACTGATTTTGCAAAACTCTCTGTTGACGATCTGAAAAAAGAACAAGGTTTTCCTTATTCACTTTTTGTATATCAAAAAGATTCGCTCATATACTGGAATGATAATAAAGTAAATCCTATTCATTTCAAAGAAGAAATAGCCGAAGATGGTAGTTTTATAGAAAATAAGAATGGTTATTTTTTAGCCTTCAAAAAACAAGTAGATGACGTAGAATTTATAGCCTTACATCTGTTCAAAACCAACTATCCTGTAGAGAACAAATATCTTAAAAACTCTTTTGTCGCTCCTTTTTCATTCTCAGAAAATACACTGTTAGAAAAAGAAGATATATACAACAAAAGTCAACTCATACAAACAACTAGCGGCAAGGAACTAGTAAAAATCTACTATTCTCCAGAGCAAGACAATCATATCTATACCTCAGCACTTGTGATGGGAATTATTGCGTTACTGTCATTTATATTTTTAATTGTATTCTTTTTAGAGTATATCAGAAAGCAATGGAGCAGTATTTACAGCTTGGGATGTTCGCTTATTATTTTATTCAATGTCAAGTATCTTTTACCCAATATCCCTTTTGAATTTTTTAAAACAATACTTTTTAGTCCACAATTATATGCCTCTTCCAATTTTGGCGAATCACTAGGAATGCTAGGAATCAATGCTATTTTCTTCCTGCTTTTTTGTTTTTATGCATACCAGACCGTCAGCACAACTAATGTTAAAAATAAGAATTGGATATTATCACTAATTGCAGGTCTAATCACTACCTCCACATTTGTTTTTGCTTTAAGTATCATTAGGAGTTTGATAGTCGATTCTACAATTTCTTTCAACACAGACAACTTTCTAGATCTTAATATTTATACGTTTTTGAGTCTGATCATCATTGTAATTGTGCTTTTTTCACTATACTTTATCCAACTTGCTACAACTCATTTTTTCAAAAAAACAAAATATCAATTTGTCCTTTATGCGCTTGTAGTAGTTGGAAGTATGCTTTGGTTGTGGAAGTTAGATTTTAAGATATTAAGTTTCGTACTTCCTTTAGTATCACTATCGTTTTTTGTGTTCTTTTATGCAGCGAAGCAGTACAAAAAAATCATTTCTCCTTATGCAGCATTTATCATTGTGGTCATCTGCGCTGCTATACAAGGCTCTATCATAGTCGAATATTACAACAATCAAAAAAACGAACGAGAGATTGTCAATATCGCTTCACAACTCTCTCAACAAAGAGATGTAGTAGCCGAATATTCTTTTGATGAAATAGCAGACAAAATAAGTAATGATAGCTATGTCAAAAATTTCTTTTCTAATCCGATGGTTTCGACAAAAGATTTGAATCAACGTATCAATTATCTCTACTTTAGTGGATATATGAGTAAGTTTGATTTGACTATATCACCTTTCAGTCCCAAAGGAAATTTATTGCGTAGTCAAGATAGTATTTTACTTAAAAATTTTGAACACGACATTACCAATCATAGCGAAACTACTTTTAGCAATACGCTACACTTTTTCTCACGAAAAAATGGCAGTTTTTCCTATCTTTCTATTTTAACGATACAAGAAGATTCTATTCAACTTGGACATTTAGTTTTAGATTTTGCAGAGAAAAAATACCAAGCCAACAATGCTTATCTTGACATTTTAGCAGAAGGCTATAACACATCTAATGATGCCAATAATTCGCCTTACGATTATGCAATCTATACCAATAATAGATTAAAAATCCAATCAGGGGATTATCCTTATTCTTATGAATTTTCATTGGACAATGAATCTACACTAGAAAAAAACGGCTATCTACATACAATATATAAGCAAGACGATATCGCCACAATAGTCGTATCACAGCCAAAAAAATCAATTCTTCTATTACTTTCTACTTTTTCATACTTAATGATAATGCTAGTCGTGATAGGCTTATTAGTCCTCTTATTTTTTCATGTATTTTTTCCAAAGCAACACGAATTTGTTGCCTTCTTTTTTGCACCTTCTTTCCGAAATCGAATCAATTTCACATTGATTCTTATGATTATCGGTAGTTTTAGTATTATTGGATTTATCACGCTACGATATTCATCAAGTGAGTACAAACAATTTCATGAGCAGCGACTGATAACCAAACAAAAGGTTGTTCTCTCCGCTATAGAGCTTTTATTGCAAGAAAAAAATAGCAAAGATGTTTTAGACAAATTTCCGCTTACTCCTGTACTTTCTTCGGAGATTGTAGCGCTTTCAGATATTAATGATATTGACATCAATATTTATGATACTGAAGGTTCTCTTCTTTTGAGTTCGCAGTCCAAGATATTTTCATCTGGATTATTATCTCGAAAAATGCATCCAAATGCGTTCCATATTTTGTCCGAAAATCAAGCTGAAAGAATCAGTCAAGAAGAACAAATTGGAAATCTTTCACACCTTGCAGTATATACGCCTATCCGAAATATAGAAGGTGAAATTATTGCCTATCTCAATCTACCCTATTTTGATAAAGAAAAAGACATTAGAAGTCATTTGAGCAATTTTGTGACAGCGCTTATCAATACATATACCTTATTATTATTGATAGCAAGTGTGCTAGCATTATTGGTTTCTAATACAATAACTCGCCCACTTGCCACTATCCGAGAAAAGCTGCGTCTGCTCAATCTCGAAAAGAAAAACAAAGCTATAGATTGGGATTCGGATGATGACATAGGAGAACTTGTCAAAGAGTACAATCGAATGATAGTACAAATAGAACAATCCGCAAAACTATTAGCAAGATCTGAGCGAGAAAGTGCATGGAGAGAAATGGCAAAACAGATAGCGCATGAAATAAAAAATCCACTTACTCCTATGAAA
>JBMZDS010000079.1:0-6681 GCA_049614465.1 Chitinophagales bacterium | reverse complement strand
TTTACTAGTCAAGACTTAACAGTATTTAACCACAGAGAGAATGATGTGCAGATATTGTGAATAGCAACTCTTGAAATAACAGTACATTTGTATTGTGAATTTTGTGACTGACTTTTTCAATAATTTATGGCAACTCACTATTGAGATGGCACCTTGGCTTCTGCTAGGTTTTTTCTTTGCGGGATTGCAAAAAGCATTTTTCCCTCAGCAAAAAGTGCAACAATATATTGGTGAAAATGACTGGAAATCGGTTTTAAAAGCGACATTGATGGGAATTCCTCTTCCGCTTTGCTCCTGTGGAGTTATTCCTACTGGTATTTCTTTACACAAAAATGGTGCTTCAAAAGGAGCAACTAATGGATTTTTTATTGCTACACCGCAAACAGGAGTTGACAGTATTTTTGCTACTTACGCTTTACTAGGACTTCCATTTGCTATTATTCGTCCTATTATTGCGCTGATTACTGGTTTTTTTGGTGGAATCTTAACAAATTTCACAACTAAAGACGAACTAGCAGAAACGAATAAAATCACAGATGTAGATTGTCAAGATGATTGTTGTGATACTCCTGTCAAAAAATCAAAACTAAAAACTATTTTTCGCTATGGATTTATAACTATGGTCGAAGATTTGGCAAAATGGTTAGTTATAGGACTGGTATTAGCAGCATTGATTACGACATTGATACCCGACAATTTCTTTCAAGAATACATAGGCAATCAATGGATAGAATTATTGATTGTATTGGCAATTTCTATTCCTTTATACGTTTGTGCTACAGGCTCGATTCCAATAGCAGCTTCTCTCCTACTCAAAGGAATTTCGCCAGGTGCAGCTTTACTTTTCTTGATGGCTGGTCCTGCTACCAATATTGCTACGATTACTGTTTTGGCTAAAACTATGGGCAAACGCTCGATGTTGACTTATCTCTTTGCCATTACATTTGGTGCTTTATTTTTTGCTATTCTTGTCAATTATTTTTTACCTACAGAATGGTTCTTGTCTGGTATAACAGAGCATGTAGGACATGAACATAGTATGTTTCCTAAGACAGTAGAAAATATACTTGCTTATTGCTTAGTCGCTCTTATCGTGTGGGCATTATACACTAAATATATCAATCCTAAAAAGACTGTTTCAATAAAAAAGAGTACAACAATAAAAGTAAAAGGAATGACTTGCAATCATTGTAAAGTAAGTATAGAACAAGGATTTCTAAAGCTAGGAGCAAAAAATATCGATATTGATCTTAAAACAGGGCTTGTACAATATGGTGCTGAGATTCCCTTTCAAAAAGTGTACGATACTATCACTGGATTAGGCTTTGAAATTGAAGATATACCTAAGGAAAGTAGTAAAGCAAGTTTGAAAATTAATATCTCGAAATAGGATGTAACAATAGTCCGCTATACCATATCCAAATCATAGAGGCAAATCCAATCAAGTTAATCGCTATTCCAAACAATTTCATCTGAAAAAGTGTATATGGTTTTTCTTTGAATAAGATAAAAACATCTATCAAGAGCCAAGCCAGAAACAAACCCAAAGAAGCAGCTAAAACATAATCTTGAAAATAATAGCAAAGCATAAATACTTCTAACAATAATAAAAAAGCCATCACGAATTTTGCATTTTTTCGTCCTATCAAAACTGCTGTTGTTCTTTTATTTGCCTTGATGTCGGGCTCTATATCCATGATTTCTCCTGCTATATGCGACTGAAATGCAAAAAGACATAAATAAACAATCGTCTGCCATGAGAGATAATCAACTCCATTCAACACAATACTAAAATAAGCAGTCAAAATATAACCTATCTGTATTAGTAATTCGAATGGTGGCTTTGATTTTAGATTTGTTTTTGGAGAATTGTACAACCAATTTATCACAACCATTGCAGTCAGAAGAATCAACATTTGCCAACTACCGACATAAATGAAATAGGCAAAAAATGGAAGAATAACTATTGAAACCGCTTTAGGTAAAGTATCTAAAACTGTTCTGCTTGCTTTTGCTCCAAATAGAAAATTTCCTTTTCTAGGATTAGCTTCATCCGCTTCTTTATCAAAATAATCATTGTAGCCATAGACCAGAAAATTGAGTGGAAACGTAACAAATAGAAGACCAATCCAAAAATTGAAATCATCTATTAAATAAACTCCACTCAATGGCAAAGCATAAATCCAAATCGTAGGAAACCAAAGTCCTGGACGAGAAATCTTAAGATATGTAAGCAGTTTATTGAGCAACGATTACTTTTCTCGATTGTTTTTGACCATCTACATCCATTACTATAAAATAGTTCCCTGTAGCATTTTGAGGATACCAACGTGCTTCATATGTTCCTGCTTTCACAGTTCCTTCTACTAAAGTAGCAACTTCTCTTCCAAAAACATCAATCACTTTTATCGATACGTCAGCACTTTCATCTATTCTATATTCCATCTTGACTTTATCACTGGCAGGATTAGGAAACGGATTTCCCATATAAAACCCATTTTCTACAAGATTAATATCATTTACATTAGAAATAAATTGTTTGGTAGAATACATGCCATTACCATGCGTAGCAACTACGATATTATTGTCATAAGGACGAGAAACTATCATTGCGACAGGCACATTTCCTATTGTTTCAACTCCTTCTCTAGCCCATACTGTCATATCACTCTGCAATGTTTCTGTAGAGAAAAGACCCGATGTTGTTCCTACAAAATATGTAGTTTCTCCATCTTTAGTATAAAAATGTGCCCAGTTTGCAGAAGGTCCTGCTCCTGTACCATCGCTATTTTCTTCCAAGTTACCGCTTACATCTTCCCAGTTATCACCACCATCCACAGTATAAAAAATACTTTCTACTTCATAATTAGAAAAAGTAAGCAATACCTCATCAGCATTTTCAGGATTGACTTCTATACATGATGGAAATGCTCCACTCGGCATAATAGAATTATCTCGAAGATTTATTCTTTGATAATTTTCTGTATCTAATCCTATCAATTTATATACACCACCACTTTCAGAAGTGTAGTACAATACAGTATCCGTACTTACACTCATATCTAATGCAGAAATTCTTGGATCTGCACCAAAGACTGAAGAAACATCAGATTCATCTATACGTGTCCACCCCATACTCAGCGCATTGTACTCTTCACCTACAAGTGGGATATCTGCCAAGCTATCGTTTTTCCATATATATTGACCTCCTGCGAGATACATAGTATTATTGTCTGTAGGGTCTAAAATAAATGGATTGATAAACATATAATCACTGCCACCTATTGGATCAATTCTTGTCAAACCATCTACATTATTATCTTCATCTATGGAAAATTTAAACGTTTTTCCTCCTTGCCATGATAAGTAATAATTATTACGACCTTCATCAATAGCACAATATGCACCATCTCCATAAAAAACCATATTCCAATCCTGTAATGCATTAATGGTATTGGTTAAGAAAGTACCATTATCTTGCAATCCACCTACTATCTGCTCACTCTCTGCTTCTCCTTGTTCTATAGCGACTGTATAAAACTGTGTAGTACCGTAGCCATTATTCATTGATTGCCATTCAATATCAGTAGAAAGACAGTCATTGATTTTACTCAATCCACCATCATGTGCTGATAGCATAACATTTGGATTACTCGGCAAAAATATAGCGACATGTTGATCTGGGTGATGGTTTGGCCAAATATAGTTGGATGGAGTAGCGGCATCACATTGATATCCTCCTATCCATTCGGCATCATTAATTGAAAAACCATTAGTAGAGCGATAGATATTCGTACCTCCTAAGAAAACAATATTTGTATCCGTAGGATGCACTTTTATATACATATCATATCCGCCCTGAGATTGATAATACCCAAAGTCAAAATCATAAAACCCAGTACATGTACCACTCGGCAAATTAGCAGTTTTATCAGTCCAGACACCTCCAGCACCTGTTCCGTCTCCACTTATATATTTATATTTCCATAGTTGATGTACTTCATCTAACAATGGATTGGTCTGTGCATCTACAATAAAATAAACTTGATTTTCATCACCAGGAGCAATTCCAGATTCTATTCGTCTATAACTTGAAGCAAATCCTGTAGGTGTAATATCTATCCATGTATCACCATCTGTAGAACGCCATATCCCTCTATCAGAACCATCTCTACTCAATGTAGCGTAGTATACTCCATCACTTGTCACATCTATATTAGCTAGATTACCAAAATTGACATACCCAAACCCATTAGGATCACCATCTATAACTAATTCATTTTGCCATGTATCTCCACCATCATTACTTCTAAAGATACCAGCAAATGTTGCTGCTACGATTTCACCATTAGTAGGATTTACGACCAAATCTCGTACGTAATTAAAATCCCCTTGCGAACTTATAGTCTGTGCACTATCGGGCAATGTCGCTTCTAAGATAGTCCAAGTCCAACCGTTATCTACTGATTTATAGATACCATGACCAACCAAATCAGAACTATTCCCGCTTTGTTCTCCTGTACCATAGTACCATATATTTTCAAAACCTGCTCTTTTATCTTGCGAAATACATGTGATACTATGCGACATCAAAGATGTATGTGCTTTTTCAAAACTCTCTCCTCCATTTTCTGATATCCAAAGTCCACCACTTACAGCGCCTGCAAGTATTCGTGTTTCATCCAAGATATCTAAAGCTAAAGCACGAGTTCTACCACCTTGATTTTGAGGACCTCTCCAAAACCAATCAAAATCACTATTGATACTTTTAGGCATCGACTGTACAAAAGCGTATTCCATTTGAGTCATATTAGCTGGGATTTTCCCTACTAATGGGCTTGCATACCTCAATTGGTCATATTCCATTCTAGCTAGCGGATTTTCTTCTGTTCCTATAGCAAAGACTGCATTGATTTTTTCCTTTTTTTCTTCTGTATCTACTTGAGTGCACCCTACCAAAAATAGTACTGCAAAAAATAATAGTTTTCTCATACTGTAAAAATACATAAAAAAAGAGGCTCTTCCCGAAGAAAGAGCCTCTCAATTATTTCAGAAGAAATACTTTTTAGTTATTCTGTAAGAATACTTTTATAGTATTTGTTTCTTTATCGATAGCCAAACGTACTAAGTAAACACCAGTAGTCACGTTATCCAATTGGATAGTTTGTGTTCCTACAGTTTCTACTACTTCGTTAGCTACTTGTTGTCCTATGATATCATAAACTACAACTTGTGCTGAAGGTATAGATACATTTTCGAATGTCAATGCTATTGTATTGTCATAAGAATAAACATCTACAGTCTGTCCATTTCCTAAATCTACTATATCTACAGATGAAGTAGTAAAACTAGCAGAAGGACCTACTTGATTACTAATAATCATATTAGCACATAAAGAAGTCAAATAGAATTCATAATCAGAACTTGCAGCCAAACCATTTAAAGTAAATGGATTTGAAGATGCATTAGCAGTAGTACCAGTACCTGGCGTAAATCCAGGAGCTCCATACTCTATACTCCAAAGCGTAGCAGTACCATTCTCAGTCCATGACAATTCAGCAGTATTACCAGTGATATTACTAGCCAACAATCCTGAAGGATCTGGACAAGCTTCGCCTGTCATGAAAGTTGTACCAGCTCCACCGAACCAATCACTCTCATCACCTGCTCCACAAATAGCACGTACATATACATCATAAGAAGTATTTTCTGCTAATCCAGTTACAGTAAATGGATTTGAAGTAGCTGATACAACAGTACCAGAACCTTGTGCTCCACCTGTAGCAACGTATTCAACTTCCCAAGCTGTAGCTGGCCCATTTTCTGTCCAAGCAACATCTACAGAACTAGCAGTTACATTTGATGTCATGATTCCAGAAGGAGCAGGACAAGATTCTAATGTAGTTGCAGAAACAGGACCAACAGCTGCACTTGCACCATTAGCACCACAATCTGCAGTGATATATACATCATAATCTTCCTCAGCAGTCAATCCAGTGATAGTAGCAGGATTAGTAGTTGCAGCTACTGTAGTACCTGTACCTGGTGTAAATCCTGGAGCACCATATTCAATACTTGCAGTGCCTGTACCTGCATTATCCATCCATGAAACATCCATAGAAGTTGAAGTAATATTAGACACAGCCAACATAGTAGGATCATCACACAAATACAATGTAGTAATTGTATCAACAACAGATTGAACAGAAGTATCTCCTGCACCACAAATAGCTGATACATAGAATTCATATTCTGAATCTTCATCCAATCCTGTCAATGTATAAGGATTAGTAGTTGCAATAGCAGTCATTCCCATTCCTGGTGTAAAGCCAGTCAATCCGTACTCTACTTCCCATTCAGCTTCTCCACCATTTGAAGTCCAAGAAAGATCTGCACTGTTGTCAGTTTCATTTGCAACCATCAAAGCAGTCGGCTCGCTACAAGGTGAAGTTACTTCTATTAAAGTAGTACCTGTTGATGCACCATAACCATCAACTTGTACATAGTATGTAGTACCAGGGGTCAATCCTGTCATAGTAGTAATAGAAGTCCAACCATTTGGTCCTTCAACTCCTTCATCTTCACTACATCCTAGCTCAACTAAATCAGTCAAATCTGTACAATCACCACCAGGCAATTCGTAGATTGCGATATGTGTATCATGTAAAGTTGTATTCGCAA
>JBMZDS010000078.1:0-6705 GCA_049614465.1 Chitinophagales bacterium | reverse complement strand
CGCACAAGTATCATTACTTTATGATTGTGATAGTCGCTCTACTCTATGCCATCGATGCCAATCTTTATTATTCTTCATGGGGAACGAAAATTAATGTAAAAGCATTTTTATTCTTAAATACGCCCGAAATGGTCGTAGGTGCTGTAGATTACAAATATCGATTGATTCTACTCGCTCTTTTTGTAGTTCAGGCATTTATTGGTATTTATTTTTATCGAAAAAAAATAGTTTCGACTTATCATTCTATTGATTTTTCTCCATTAAAGATAATTCCTATTTTTTTAATACTGAGTGGATTGATTTTTATCGGAATTAGAGGCGGACTACAAGAAATACCCGTCAATCAAGGGCATGTTTATTACTCTCACAATCCTACATTAAATACAGCAGCAGTCAATTCGTTGTGGAATCTTGGCAATACGGTATTTCAAAATCAGCAACTCAATGTCAATACATATCAAAAACTAGATGAAGAATATGCACAGTCTTTAGTCGATGATTTATACTATGTAGAAAAAGATACAACGATCTCACTTTTTACATTAGAAAAACCCAATATCGTCTTCATCACACTTGAAGGTGTCAATGCCAATGTCCTTCCCTACTATGGTGCTGAAGAAAATCATGCTCCTACTATGCAAACATTGATAGAAAATCATGCTTTACTTTTTCCCAATTTTTATAGTAGTGGATATCGAACTGATCAAGGATTGGCAGCTTTAATGAGTGGGTTTCCTGCACAGCCTTTAACTACAATAAGTGCACAGCCAGAGAAATATGCAAAACTCCCCTCTTTCCCTCATGATTTGCAAACAATGGGCTACGATTGTCATTTTTATTTTGGAGGAGAAGCAGAATTTGGCAGTTTCAAATCATTTTTGATGTATAGTGGTTTTGATCCAATTATCGATTTTGAGGATTATCCGCAAGAGCAATTAACTCAAAAGTTAGGCGCACCTGATGAGTTTTTATTTCAAAAAGTAGATGAGCTACTTGACACACCTAGCGAACCATTTTATGCGCATATAATGACACAAACTACACATGAGCCATATGATATGCCTTTCAATGAAGGCGTTTATGATGATAGAGATCGATATCTCAATACGGTGACATATACGGATAGCGTTTTAGGAGATTATTTAGAAAAAGTAATGAAGAAATCATGGTATGAAAATACAATTTTCATCTTGACTTGTGATCATGCTCATCCTCTACCAGGCAATTATTGGTATTCAGATCCTAATCGATTTCACATCCCTTTTATGTTATTCGGAGAGCCATTAAAAAATGAGTTTATAGCGACACAAAACACATTATTTTGTTCGCAAACAGATATTCCTGCGACTATACTTAAACAACTCGGGCAAGATAATACTTCAGCATATAAATGGAGTAAAGACATGATGAATCCCTACAGTAAAGAATTTGCATTCTTTGTCTATGTCAATGGCTATATCATGCAAACACCGACAAGCCTAAATGGATGGGAATATAATTATGATGTAGGTGTTGCTGAAAGTTATCATGCAGCAGGAGATTCAATCCTTCGTTTACATCAAGGACAAAGCTATATGCAGCAAATGTTTCAATCTTACCTAGATTTTTAAAAGTCAATTATTGTTATATTATTTACTACGATTAATAGCTTTTCTTAAATAGAAAATTAATACAAATCCTCCTTAAAACAACATTCCTGCAATCGCTGCGGTCATAAAACAAGCCACAGTACCACCAATCAATGATTTGATACCCAATTGTGCTAATGTTGGTTGTTGCTTTGGAGCAATAGAGCCTATTCCTCCTATCTGAATACCGATAGAAGCAAAATTGGCAAATCCACAGAGTGCATAAGTTGCGATGATAACTGATTTGTCAAATACAAACTTTCCACCTGCTTTTGCTTCTCCTAATGAACCATAAGCAAAGAATTCGTTGAGGATTGTTTTTTCTCCGAGCAACTGCCCTACCATGACAATATCTTGACTAGGTGTACCGAGCATCCATGCTATCGGTGCAAAAAGATTTCCCAAAATAAACTGCAAAGTAAGTCCTTCGTAACGACCATCAGTTGCAGCAAGAATATTGTCGTTGATACCTATTTTATCTCCTATTCCAAAAGCAATAGCATTGAACATATACATAAATGCAGTAAAAACTAAAAGCATTGCTCCCACATTGACAGCAAGTTTTAATCCGTCACGTGTACCATTTGATACAGCATCCAATATATTAGTACCGATTTTGTCTTTTGAAATTCGCAGTGTCTGATCTACTTTCGTTTCTTTATCTTCTGGCACTAGTATCTTTGCTGCTACAATCGCTGCTGGAGCAGACATAATAGATGCCGTAAGTAAGTGCGTAGCAAACAATTGCTGCTCTACAGGATCAGAACCACCCAAAAAGCCAACATATGCGGCCAAAACACCACCAGCTATGGTCGCCATACCGCCAGTCATGAGACACATTATCTCTGACTTTGTCATTTTATCAAGATAAGGTTTTACAAGCAATGGAGATTCTGTTTGTCCTAGAAAAATATTTCCTGCTGCTGCCAGACTCTCTGCTCCTGAAAGACGCATTGTCTTGCTCATTATCCATGCAAATCCATATACAATCCATTGCAGTATACCCATATAATATAGTGCCGCTGATAATGCAGAAAAGAAAACTATAGTCGGTAAAACTTGAAAAGCAAAAATAAATCCAAAAGTATTCATATCACCAACCATACCTGCAAATAAGAATTCGCTTCCTGCTCTTGTAAAATTGAGAATAGATACAAACCAACCTGATACGACATCAAATCCTTGCATCACAAATGGAATTTTCAATACTGCTAGTGCTAATAGTAATTGTAAACCAAGTCCTATTCCCACCAATTGCCAATTGATTTTCTTTCTATTGCTACTAAACAAAACACAAATTGCTAGTAAGAATATAATTCCTAATCCTCCTCTTAAAATTGATACTATCGTCTCTCCCATGATTTATCTTTGAAAGCAACGAATTTAGAAAAAATAAATAGAAAAACTACTTCCGTTTATCTATTTCGTCACGAAGACGTGCTGCCAATTCATAATCTTCGTTTGATATGGCATCTTTGAGCATTTCTTCTAACTCACCAATTGTATTATCTGTGTATGGATTTACCGTATCTTTTTCCAATTCTTCAAGCGAAATATCATTCATTTCTTTGAGTTCTTCCTCTAGTTCCTCTTCAAATTCGTCAATCGTTTGTTTTGTTTGTTCTTCAAAAACTGTAAATACTTTTTCAAAAATATCTTTCTTGACGTAAATAGGACATTGATAGCGAACTGCAAGTGCAAGTGCATCTGAAGTACGGGAATCTATATCTACAATAAAATCACCTTTTTTACACACAATAGTTGAATGGTATACACCTGCCTTAATATCTGTAATGATCATTTCGAGCATTTCGATATTGAAAAGTGTATTGATATTGTACATCAAATCATGTGTCACAGGACGAGATGGCTTTATATTGTCTAATGAAAGCGCTATTGCTTGCGCTTCACTAAATCCGATAACTACGACCATCTTACGATTGCCATTTTTCTCACCTAGTATTACACTAAAAGAATTATTGTTTGAAAAACCTTCTGCCAATTGCAGAATTTCTAATTGAATCTTGTCCATATCCACTGCTCAAAGTTAAAAAAGATATACTAACTAACCTCTACGTTTAAAAAACTTTCGTTGAACTGTCGATTTCTTTGCACCAGCTGCTACAGTTGATTTCAATTTTTCGGTTTCGGGTGCAGTGATGTATCGCCACTTTCCTACATTGATGTCTTTAATTGAGATATTGCCGATGCGTAATCGAATAATATGTTGCACTGTATATTCTAACGCAGAACACATCCTTTTTATCTGTTTATTCTTTTCATTTTCAATAATGATGCGGAATACAAACTTTGATTCTTTATTGATACGAACTTGACCAAAATCTTCACTTGATTTCATCTTTAAAATAAATTCCTCATTGACAGGCTTATCTACTTTGACAAGATATTCTTTTTCAAGACTCGCACTTTGCTCTATTTGTAGTGCTGTATCACTATCATTGCTCAAAAGGACTAACCCTTCATACTGCTTATCTATTTTAACAATTGGTGATAGTCTTTTGGCATAACCTACGAGATTTAAAATACTTTCATTGATATGTTCATTTGCTGTACAGGTTATTCCTTTAGGTTTGTTTACTGCTAAAAAAACAATTTTCTTTTTCTTAACTGGCTTTATCAAACTTCCATCTACTACAATTTCATCATCTTGAGGATCTACCATTTTGCCTTTTTGTGGCACAACTCCATTGACTGTCACACGTCCGTCTGCTATCATTTTGTCCGCTCCCCTACGCGAACAGATACCTGTATCACTCAAGTATTTATTTACCCTTATTTTCATGCAGCAAAGTTACGCATACATTGATACAATCTCGAAAATATCCGTACATTCGATTCAATTTTATACAAAAACTATTTTTCATGCGATTATTCCCCTTATTTATAGCTTGTTTTTTATGTCTTTCTACTTTTGCACAGCACAGCGAACATCATTGTGCGCATGTCAAAAAGAATGCAATGAAAAAAGTAATAGCAAAATCTACGAATGCTTTTGCTGACATGGAAAAGTATGATATAATCCACCAAAAATTGGATTTAGAAATCGGAAATACATCAATCTATGTAATCGGTACAACTACATTCACAGCAAGAAGTTTAGAAGCAATGGACATTTTTGTATGTGAATTAGACATAAACCTTACTGTCAGTGAAGTTAAATACAATGGAGCAACTACAACATTTCAACACATTGGCGCGCAAGAATTGCAAGTAAATCTTCCAACGACTAGTAATGTCGATGATATTTTTACCATAGAAATAAGCTATGAAGGACTTCCGCTCAATGGTGCTGGAGGCAATAATGACTTTGGAATATTTAATGACACTTCGCCTAGCTGGGGAGCACAAGCGACATGGACACTTAGCGAACCTTATGCAGCGCATACTTGGTTTCCTTGCAAGCAAGTTTTGACTGACAAATTGGATTCTTTAGAAGTCCATATCACGACAGATAATGCTTTAATGGCAGGTTCTAACGGTGTGTTGCATAATGTAGTGGATCTAGGCAATGGAAAAACACGCTACGAATGGAAGTCAAATTATCCTATTGCTTATTATTTGGTTTCTATCGCTGTAGCACCATACATAGATTATAGCTACAAAGTAAAACCAGCAGGAGCAACAGATTCTATTCTTATCCAAAATTTCATCTATGACAATCCTGCCACTTTAACCAATTTTGAAGCAGACATATTAGAGACTGGCGATATGATGTTGCTTTTTTCTGACTTGTACGGTATGTATCCTTTTGTAGAAGAAAAATATGGACACTGCATGGCGCCATTGAGTGGTGGTATGGAGCATCAAACCATGACAACACAAGGTTTTTTTACACCATGGCTCACTGCTCATGAGCTAGGGCACCAATGGTGGGGCAATCAAGTGACTTGTACAGACTGGGCAGACATATGGATTAACGAAGGCTTTGCTTCTTACAGCGAATACTTATATGCTCAGTCCATAAGCCAAACTCAAGCTGATAGCGATATGCAAGGGGTACATGACAATGTGATGAGTGCACCAAATGGAAGTGTATATGTAGATGATGTAAATGATCCTGATAGAATTTTTAGCAGTCGATTGACTTATGACAAAGGAAATGCACTAGTACATATGATACGTCATTGGTTCAATGATGATGATTTGTTCTTTGCTGCTCTGCAAGACTTTCAAGATATATACAGTATGCAAACTGCTACAGGAGAAGATTTCAAAGAAGTGATTTCTTCAGCTACAGGCTATGATTTTACGACTTATTTTGATCATTGGTATTATGGCGAAGGATTTCCGACTATCAATGCAGAATATAACAGCTTCAATCCTACTCTTGCAGTACTCAATATCACACAAACTGGCTCAATGGCAAATACGCCTTTCTTTGAGACTTTCCTTGAAGTGACTATCAATTTTGATAATTTTACAGATACAACCGTTCGTCTTTTCAATCACTTACCAGAGCAAAACTGGTTATTCGATACAGAAGCAGAAATCACGTCTATAGAAATAGATCCTAACAACTGGATTCTCAATCAATCTACAGTAACACAAAATAGCGGTTTATCATATGACCCTAGTTTGGTAGGAAATGATTCACCTGATACTATTGTGGTTGTACCTCCGCCAGTAAGTGTAGTAGAATTAGAAAACAATGTATCTATTTATCCAAACCCGACCAAAGATGTGCTACACATTGAATGGGAAGAGGATATTTTCTTGACAATAAATGTATATGATGCTACAGGCAGAAAAATGGATGTAGCCTACAGCCATGAAGATATCACGATATACACGGACACATGGATTGATGGAATTTATTTTGTAGAAATATTTGATGGGAAAAATCGTGTTACTAAGAAGATTGTTAAGAATTAGGGATTCAGTTTATTATTTAGTCTTTTTTCGGTCTCCTATTGGTTTGTTGAAAAATAAATTTAATTATTATTTGTGCTATAATATAAATTAAAAAATTATATAAAGTGAAATAATGAATATTTTTAAATGTGCCTCCTTAGATTTTTTCGAAGCAAATGTTATAGAACTTGAATCATCCTTTACA
>JBMZDS010000077.1:0-6812 GCA_049614465.1 Chitinophagales bacterium | reverse complement strand
AGCCCTTCAATATAAAAATAGGGAATTGGGGTAAGGATATTAATAGATTAATCTTGAATAGCCACTAATACTTGTTCTAGAACTGCTTTAGGCAGCGTTTTTCGAGAAATGCGATTGGCTACATATTGTTTAAATCTTTTTTCCAAATTAAAACTTTCTATACAATAATAACAACGGTCTATTTCTTGCATAAGGCGGTCTTCTTCTTCAAGAGATAACTCGCCATCTAGAAGCAAGTGTATCTGCTCGATGATATCCGTACAATCGTGATTTTCCATTTTCTTTATCTTTTCTCTTTTATTCCTTTTTGCTTCGCAAAATCTCTCAATTGTTCTTTCAAAAGATTGCGTGCTCGGTAGAGTCTAGAACGCACAGTGCCTATTGGAATTTGCATGATATCAGCTATCTCTTCATAACTAAACCCTTCCAAATCGGCTAAAACTATCGCTTCTCGAAATTCGATAGCTAGATTATTAAGCGCTGTTGTCACTTCATCACCTAGCATTTTGTCATAAGCATCTTCAGTAATATCTATTCGAAGAGCTTGTTTTTCAAGCTGCTGTTTTTCACTGTATGATTCAAAATCTACCTTTGTTGGTTTGCTTTTCTTTTTACGATACTCATTGATAAATGCATTTTTGAGTATCTGAAAAAGCCAAGCCTTAGCATTTGTACCAGGCTTGTATGAATGTATAAAGCGAAAAGCTTTCAAAAAAGTTTCCTGCACAAAATCTTGCGAGCTAAAAGCATCGAAAGTCAGTGAGAATGCGAAGTTATATAAAGCATCCGCATGTATCAAAATCTCATTTTGAAAGATTTTACTAGGGTTGGGATTAGATAATAGCTCTTTATTCTTCATTTTGCTCAATTTTTTTTCAATTTTTGCGTTTCGATTGCAAGCCAAAACCTAGCTATGAACATCCTTTTTGGAAAAAAATATTCATCACACAGAACATTTCTACTCCTTTTTGCTGTACTGCTTGGTTTAGTGACTTCTCGTGCTTTGATTAGTATTGCTACCATAGCACTTTTTGCCAATGTATTGATAGACGGACAATACCGAAAAACCTTACAATCTTTTTTCAAACAAAATCAACTTTCTGTATTAGGGCTATTATTAGGGATAGTGGTACTAGACTTTTTTATAGTCGGAAGTTTTGATGTTTGGTTAAAAGAATTTACGATAAAACTTCCCTTTTTGGTTTTTCCACTAGCGATTATTCATTGGAAAAACCTAAACAAGATGACAATCTACCACTTATTGAGTGCCTTTGTTATATTAATAACGATATCAGGAGGTGTTGTGTTGCTCAATTTTTTGCTTCATTTTGAATATTATACAAATTCGCTAAAAATGGCACAAGCGATTCCTACTCCACACAATCACATTAGATACAGCCTATTATTAGCATTGTCTACGATCACATCACTTCATCTTTTTATCCAAAAACACACTTTATGGACAAAAAATAGACATTGGACATGGGCTTTGACTGCTGTTTTTAGTTTTGTATTGCTACATATCTTATCTGTAAGGAGTGGATTGGCTACATTATATGTGGCACTAGCATTTTATATGATTTTTTATATCTGGAAAAATAAAAAATGGAAACTCGGATGTGTGTTAGGAGCTTTGTTCTTTATTGTTCCTTTTTTGGCATACAAAACCATTCCTAGTTTACAAAATAAGGTAGGCTACATGCTCTACGATTTAGATCAATATAGAAAAGGAAATGTAGGCGAAAACTCGGATGCCAATAGATTGCGCTCACTAGAAATAGGCTGTACTATCGCCCAAGAAAATATATGGACTGGTGTAGGTGTTGGCAATATACAACAAACAGTCAATGACTATTATGAAACACATAACCCCACAGTAGAGGCGGCAAATAGAAAACTGCCTCACAATCAATTTTTATGGATATTAATTGAAATGGGAATTTTCGGTTTATTGACATTTGTTTTTGTTGTTTTCTATCCTCTATTCAAAATCAAATGGAAAGACAATCCACTTTACATCTGTTTTTGGTTGATTTTGTTTCTCTCATTTTTGGTAGAAGCAACTTTAGAAATCCAGATAGGAATCACAATCTTTGCTTTTTTCAATTCACTATTATTAAGTCTCTCACGTTATGAATAAGCTATCGGTTGTTATTATTTGTCATAATGAAGAGTACACCATAGAGTCATGTATCATTAGTGCAAAATTGCTCTCGGATGATGTTGTAGTTGTAGATAGTTTTAGCACAGACAATACACCTGAGATTTGTCAAAAACATAGCGTCAATTTTGTACAACAAAAATGGCTTGGCTATGGTGCGCAAAAAAATCATGGTAATCAATTAGCTAAAAATGACTGGATTTTATCATTGGATGCAGATGAAGTATTGACAATCGCTCTAGTGGAAGAAATAAAGACGCTTGTATTGAACGATGATAAAATTGTATATAAAATCAATCGTCAAAATCATTTTGGCAATAAAAAAATCAATTTTGGTGGATTGAGTAGGGATTATGTTCGTAGGATTTTCAATCGAAAAAAAGTAAAGTGGAATACTAGTGCCGTACATGAAGATCTTATGATTAAAAATAAGAAAAACATAAAACCCTTATCCAATAGGATGAAGCACTATTCCATCAAATCATTGCAGCAATATGAACAAAAATCGCTGCAATATGCTTCACTTTTTGCACAACAAAAACAAACAGAAGGCAAAAAAGCTACCTTGCTAAAAAGATTTGGAAGCCCTCTTTTAAAATTCGTAAAAGAATACCTTTTTATGCTAGGCTTTTTAGATGGCGCTCTTGGATGGAAAATAGCAACTATCGGCTATCAAGAAACCTATACAAAATATAAACTACTCCATAATCTGAATCAAGAAAATCAGTCACCTAAATAAGCAATACATTTTATCTCTATAGCGATAGGAGTAGGAAGACTTTTAACTTCTACAGTCGTACGACAAGGTTGGTTTTCTTTAAAATATTCGGCATAAATCTTATTGTAAGTCTGAAAATCACGCTTCATATCTGTCAGAAAAACAGTTACATCTACCAAATCATTCCAGCCTGCATCACTTGCTTCAAGAACAGCTTTTACATTATTGAATACAGCATGACATTGTGCCTCAAAGTCAAAAGTCAAATGATTGCCATTTTTGTCAAGTGTAAGACCTGGTACACCACTATGGTCTCCGTCAGTCGTTCTTGGCCCTATACCTGACAAAAAAAGTAAATCCCCTGCTCTTCGTGCATGCGGATATAGACCAACTGGCTTAGGAGCCTTATTTGTGTTTATTTTATTTTTCATAGCTGCTGCAAGATAAAAATATCATTTCTAATACCAAATAGTATTTTTAAATAGTACATTTGTACTCCAATTTTATTTGCCCAAGTGACGGAATTGGTAGACGTGCAAGGTTGAGGGCCTTGTGTCCTTCAGTGGACGTGCAGGTTCGACTCCTGTCTTGGGCACATTTTTTAAATCGCATTGCATTTGGTTTCCTATGTCTTGCGATTTTTTCTTTTTATAGCAGTTCTAACCTTTTAAACTGCCCTATTTTCATAATACATGAAATATAACAATAGAATTGCGTAAAGTAGGTTAAAAACAATATTCAAAAGCTATCAAAACATCCGAAAGATAAAAATTGAAAGATTACGAGTATTATCTGTATTTTCGCACAAATTTTTTCAGTAGAAAAATATGAGTCAAAAAGAAAGCATAAACCTTGAAAAACTACCTCAGCATATCGCTGTCATCATGGATGGCAATGGTAGATGGGCAAAACAACAAGGTAAAAATCGTGTTTTTGGGCATCGAAATGGGGTAAAAGCCGTCAGAGCTACTACAGAATCCTGTGCAGAACTAGGTATAAGGCATCTTACTTTATATGCTTTTTCTACAGAAAACTGGAACAGACCTAGGCTAGAAGTGACTGCTCTTATGGAACTACTAGTACGTACCATAGGACATGAGAAAGAAACACTCATGAAAAATAATATCCGACTGCGTACGATAGGTGCTGTAGATATGCTCCCAAAACGAGCGCAAAAAGAATTACAAAAGCTCAAAGATGCGACAAAAGATAACAATCGCATGGATTTGATATTGGCACTTAGCTATAGCGGACGTAGCGAAATCACAAATGCCGTTAAAAACATTGCTTCAGACGTTAAAAAAGGTCAAATAAGCATAGAGGATATATCAGAAGAAATAATAAATAAGCATCTTTACACCGCAAATATACCTGAGCCTGAACTAATGATACGCACAAGTGGCGAGCATCGTTTGAGCAATTTTTTGCTCTGGCAAAGCGCATATACAGAGTTTTACTTTACAGATGTACTTTGGCCAGATTTTGATAAAGAACAATTGTACAAAGCTATCTGCTCATATCAAAGTAGAGAAAGAAGATTTGGAAAAACTAGCGAGCAGATAAAATAATCGCTGAAACAGAGAGAAAGAATGAAAAAACTAATTGTATTATTAAGTCTATTTATGCTCGTGCAAGCTAGCAGTATAGCACAGTCTACTGGAGCAACTAGCATCAATGTAGACTATACCGCTCCTCAAGACTACGAAATAGGTGGTATTCAAATAGAAGGAACTGAGCATCTCGACAAAAAAGTATTGATTTCTATTTCAGGATTGCGTGTGGGTGACATCATTTCACTTCCTGGTGATGATATTGCAAAAGCTATCAAAAACCTTTGGAATCAAAAACTTTTCACTGATGTAAGTGTAGAAGTAGAAAATACAATAGGAAGCGTTGTTTTTTTAGTGATTAAGCTAGAAGAACTTCCTAGGCTTTCTCGTTATTCTATTGATGGAGTAAAAAATGGTGATGTAGATGACCTTCGTAAGAAACTTAATCTTCGCTCTGGAAGTATTTTTACAGAAAGTGACAGACTACGTGTTATCAATACTATCAAAGGGTACTATATAGACAAAGGATTTTACTATGCAGATGTTGATGTAGTACAATCAATAGATGAAGTACTAGAAAACAGCATCAAAGTAGACATATTCATAGAAAAAGGTGATAAGGTAAAAATCAATCAAATCACTTTTGATGGAAATGAAGAAATGAGTGAGCGAAAACTCGAAAAACAAATGAAAGACACTCGTGAGAAAGTGAAATTCGAGTTAGCCGAGTTGATTAAATTTAAGAAAAATAGAAAAGATTCGTTGTCTTTCTTTCAACAATTAGGAGAGTTTTCTGCTACAAGAACAATGAGTTATGGTGATGATTTTGTCAATCTAAATATTTTTAAGTCTTCAAAATTTAATGAAGAAAACTATGAAAATGACAAAGAAAAGTTGCTATACTTCTACAGAGACAAAGGATATAGAGATGTACAAATAGTATATGATTCTGTATGGTTTGACGATGATGGTGAAGCTAATATCAATATATTGATAGATGAAGGTGATCTTTATCACTTCAGAGATGTGACTTGGGCAGGGAATACTATGTATAGTGACTCTATATTATCAAAAATTCTCAATGTCACGCCTGGTGACGTATATAGTCAATCAGTACTCGATCAAAAACTATACATGAATCCGCAAGGAGGAGATGTCAGTTCATTATACATGGATGATGGCTATCTTTTCTTCAATATCACTCCGATAGAAAAACGGATAGACAATGACTCCGTAGATATAGAACTCCGCATCTATGAAGGTCCGCAAGCGACTATCAATGAGATACGCATAATGGGAAATACCAAAACCAATGAAAAAGTAATCCGTAGAGAACTAACCATTGTCCCTGGCAATAAATTTTCACGTAGTGACTTGATTCGTTCGCAACGACAAATCGCCAATCTTGGTTATTTTGATCCTGAGCAAATGGAAGTGATTCCTTATCCAAATCCAGAAAATGGAACTGTAGACATAGAATTTAGAGTTGTAGAAAAACCTTCCGATCAATTAGAGCTTTCTGCTGGATGGGGTGGTAAAGGAAATGGTATCGTAGGTACTTTAGGTGTTCAATTTACCAATTTTTCACTCAAAAACATGTTTGACAAAAAAGCATGGGCACCACTACCATCAGGAGATGGACAAAACTTAACAGTACGTATCCAAGCCAATGGAAAACAATTCCAATCATATAATTTCTCTTTCACAGAGCCTTGGTTGGGTGGTAAGAAAGCAAATTCATTCTCTGTAAGTTTCTTTAGACAACGATGGAATGACTTGAGTGACGGCTTAAGAGGAGATGTAGAAGGAAAATTAATCACAACTGGCGGATCTATAGGAATAGGAACTCGCTTGAAGTGGCCAGATGATTATTTTGTACTACAAAGCTCACTCAATGTACAACGTTACAATCTTGAAGATTTCTTTGTACGTGATTTTATTTTTACTAGTGGTAAAGCAACAAATATCAATTTTTCTACTACACTTTCAAGAAATTCAATTGACAATCCGCTTTTCCCTACTAGAGGATCAAACATTTCTTTGACAGTTGATTTCACACTGCCTTACTCAAGAATGTTTAAAGGAAGAAGAGATATTGACTATACTAATCCTGAATTGTCTGATGAAACTCGATATCAATGGATAGAGTATCACAAGTGGAGATTCAATGCAGAATGGTACACTCCTATCGCAGGAAAACTGACGCTACGTACAGCAGCAAAACTAGGTTTTTTAGGCACTTATAATAAAGATATCGGTACAACTCCTTTTGAACGCTACGAACTCGGAGGAGAAGGTTTTAACCAAGCAACTTTCTTAGGTAGAGACGTACTCGGACTTAGAGGGTATGATGTCATCACACCAAGTGCAGGGGCTCCGATTT
>JBMZDS010000076.1:0-6908 GCA_049614465.1 Chitinophagales bacterium | reverse complement strand
GGATCAATCTATAACGAAGAGTTACAAAAAATAAATCCGTACTACGTAATTGATATTTCTATGTATGGTAATAGTGAAAAAGAACTAGAAAATGACTCTATTACATTAGAATACGACAGAACTAAAATAGATTTTGATGTAACGGTAAGATTGCTAGAAGTTTAAATAAATTTTCAATTTATTACTCCCTCAAAATAGTTAATTTTACAAAATGCAAAAAACACCGAATTCGGCACTCAATCGATTATCAGTAGATGAGTTCAAAACAACGAAAAAAACACCACTCATTATCATACTAGATAATATCCGTAGTCTTAACAATATAGGTTCTGTTTTTCGTACTGCTGATGCCTTTCTTGTAGAAAAAATATACTTATGTGGTATCACCGCACAGCCTCCTCATCGTGATATTCAGAAAACAGCATTGGGAGCTACTGATACTGTAGCTTGGGAATATCGAGAAGATATTTGTACCTTAATCAAAGAGTTACAAACTGAAAACATTGATATACAAGCTATTGAACAAGCTGATAAAAGTTGTTCTTTAGAAAAATTTAGACCAAAAGGAAAGACGGCTATCATCTTTGGTAATGAAGTAAAAGGCGTAGCGCAAGAAGCTATCAATATTGCAGATGGATGTATCGAAATACCACAATTTGGTACAAAACATTCACTAAATATATCAGTAAGTGCTGGTGTTGTGATTTGGGATTTATTTCAAAAAATGCAGTAAAAAATTACTTCTTCTTTGCTTCATTCCAAAGTGCATCCATTTCTCCTAGTGTCATATCATCGAGTGATTTTCCTTGAATTTTAGCTTGCGCTTCTATGTACTCAAATCGAGTCTTGAATTTTATATTCGTTCGTTCTAGTGCAGCTTCTGGATCTATCTTCAAAAATCGAGAATAATTGACCAAGGCAAATAATAAATCTCCGTATTCATCTTCTATAGCATCCATATCTTTGCTATCAACTGCTTCTTTCAATTCTGTAGTTTCTTCTTCTACTTTTGCCCATACATCAGCGATTTCTTCCCATTCAAATCCTACTTTTGCCGTTTTTTGTTGCATTCGATATGCTTTATTCAATGCTGGCAAAGCTTTAGGAACACCTTCTAAGATCGATTTTTTCCCTTCTTTAAGTTTTAGCTTTTCCCAATTTTTCAATACTTCTTCTTCTGTCTCTGCTTTGACATCGCTATAGATATGTGGATGTCTATGAATCAATTTTTCACAAACAGCATTCAATACATCTGCTACATCAAATTCGCTTTTCTCCTCTCCTATTTTACTATAAAAAACCAAGTGTAAAAATAAATCTCCTAATTCTTCTTTTACCCCTTTCATGTCTTTATTCAAGATAGCATCACTCAACTCATAAGTCTCTTCAATACTCAAATTTCGAAGCGACTCTATCGTTTGTTTTCTATCCCATGGACATTGTTCACGGAGCTCATCCATTATTATCAATAAGCGTTCAAATGCGGCCAATTTTTCTTTCATGCAGTAAATGTATAAAAGGAAGTTGTCTAAAGTTAATTTAGTAAACTGAAAATTTATCTTTTTGATTGCTTCAATCCATTTTTTCTTATTATTTTCGTCAGATAAACCAAAAACGAATACAAATTTGAGTACTCCTAAAACACCTTACACAGGATTTAAAGGGCTTCGCCATCATTGGAAAGACGATATAAAAGCAGCATTTAGTGTAGCTTTAGTCGCATTACCTTTAGGTCTAGGACTTGCTGAAGCATCAGGCGCACCACCTATATCAGGGGTGATTTCTGCCATTGTAGCTGGACTTTTTGTTACTTTTTTTCGAAGTAGTAAGATTGCCATTAATGGTCCTGCAAATGGATTAATAGTCGTGATAGCTTCAGCCATGGTCGCACTTGGTCAATTTCAATACGTTTTAGCAACTGTTGTTATTGCTGGAGTGTTTATCTCTGCGATAGGTTTGCTCAAACTTGGTCGATTTGGTAATATGTTTCCCACA
The DNA here is from genome assembly GCA_049614465.1 of Chitinophagales bacterium. Classification (GTDB taxonomy): domain Bacteria; phylum Bacteroidota; class Bacteroidia; order Chitinophagales; family UBA8649; genus JBMZDS01. The sequence continues at coordinate 4,913 of JBMZDS010000076.1, read as the reverse complement.
TCAGCCGTACAAGGTTTATTGGCAGCTATTGGTATTATCATTTTAGCAAAAGAAATAAATGTAGCACTTGGTGTCAAGATATCAACATCTAGTGGTATTGATGCCATAAAAGCTATTCCACATAGTATTCAAAACATGCATCCACTTGTTGCACTGATAGGATTGGTTAGTGTTATCGTAATGGTTGTTTATCCTAAGATAAAAAGTAAAATTATCCACTTACTGCCTGGTCCGCTTTGGGTATTGATTGTCGCTATTCCTCTTGGATTACTGTTCAATTATCTCCATGAAATCAATGTAATCACCAATGAAGCGTTGAAAATAAGTGATAACTTTAAAGTAAGCATTCCTCCCAATTTTGTCGAAGGATTTATGTTTCCAGATTTTAGCAAATATAAATTACTGCCATTTTGGGAAGCTGTATTCCTTATCACTCTACTAGGAACTATCGAATCTATAATTAGTACAAAAGCGGTAGATAAACTCGATCCTTACAATAGAAAAACTGATCTTAATCGTGATCTTTTTGCTGTAGGTCTTGGTACAAGTGTTTCGGGACTGATAGGTGGACTGCCAGTTATCACTGTGATAGCACGTAGTACTGTAAATGTACAGCAACATGCTAAAACCAAATGGTCAAATTTCTTTCATGGAGCGATACTTTTACTTTTGATATGGTTGATACCTGATATTATCAATATGATTCCAAGATCTGCTCTTTCTGCGATACTTATTATTGCAGGATTCAAGCTAACTTCTCCTACAGTATACAAGCGTGCATTGAGTAAAGGATGGGAACAACTAATCATTGTACTAGCAACTTTATTAGCGACTTTGTATTATGGTTTGCTACAGGGAGTTGTTGTAGGAATAGTAGCTACGCTTCTTATTCATATTGTAAAATCTCGCTTGCAAGTAGGCACTTTTTTCAAACATTTAAGACGACCAGATATATCTATCTATAAAGAACCAAACAATATTTATCACGTAGATTTAAAAGGGATAATCAACTTTACAGTTATCCCAAAATTGACAAAAGAATTGGCTGCATTGCCAGAAGGACATCATGTCGTAGCAGATTTTGGTAAAGCAAAGATTGTAGATAGTTCTGTGCTAAATTTCATCTATGAATTTCAAGAAAAATACGATCATGATGGAGGAAATTTTGAATTAGTAGGATTGAGTACACATAGAGTATCGTCTCCGCATCCACAGGCATTACACGTGATAGAAAAACCTATGCTAGGACGATTTACGCCTAGACAATCATCTCTTTCAAAGTTTGCCAAAGCCAATGAATATGAGTTTCGTCCTGCAGTAAGTTGGGATACTCATTATATGGATGAATTCCATTATTTTGAACACAAATGGATAGAACACAAAGCAAATGCAGTATCTGGCAATTACGAAAACGGACAAAAATGGGAAATATGTGATATAACCTATAATGAAAGTGTCCTAGTTGCGTCAGATTTACATAAAGTAACAGCAATGTTTATTGAGCTTGACAAACCATTTGAACCATTTGTACTTTCTAAAGAAATGAAGTGGAAACTTAAAGAGAAATGGGATAAAACATCAAGCAAACCTAGTTGGCGAAAATGGATAAACAACTTTATGGAAAACTCAGAGCAAGAAGAATTTCCAGAATGTTTACTCAATGATAATTTTGTAAAACTAATACTAGACAATGAATCGCATCAGATAGAATGTTGTGGCAAAAAAATACTCGTGATTCGTAAGCGTAGTCGTGTATCAGGTATTTTAGAATTTGAAAATCTATATAATTTTTCAAAAGCATTAATCACCGAGCTAAAACAATGTAAATAAATATGGATACTCCTAAAATTGCTTTTTCCATTATTATATTTATTGGAAGCATTGTTATTTTATATGTAGGGCAAGATTTTTTGATACCGCTTGTTATCGCTATTGGTGCATGGTTTTTCTTTAATGCCGTTGCCAATTCGTTTACAAAAATTAAACTAAAAGGGAAAGTATTACCGCTTTGGTCTCGCTATTTATTGACTACACTTAGTATTGGATTATTTGTGTTTTTTCTATCAAAACTTATCTCTTCTAATATTAATGACTTACAAGACAATATCGCACATTACAATGAGAACATCCATACACTGCAAGCGAAACTATTTGAAAAGCTAGGCATTGAAAATGATATAAATATCATCCCTTCTTTTATGTCACAATTGGATATCGGAAGTATGATAAGCAAGGTTGCTCTATCCCTTTCATCTATATTAAGTAATACTTTTTTAATTATTCTATACCTTATATTTTTATTGATTGAACAACGAATGTTTGGTAAAAAAATACGGCTCATTTTCAAAGAAAGATATCATGATAAAGTAGATGCATCAATCACAAAAATCAAACAATCGATAGAATCCTATATTTTGATAAAAACTATGGTCAGTATGTTGACAGGAATATTGAGCTATATAGTTTTGAGAATTATTGGTGTTGATTTTGCCTTCTTTTGGGCATTCTTGATATTCATGCTCAATTATATACCAAGTGTAGGCTCACTTATTGCGACAGTATTCCCTGCCTTGCTAGCCATTATTCAGTTTGACACACTTATGCCCGCAGTATACGTGCTTATCGGAATTGGAGTTATACAGCTAGTAATAGGAAATTTTCTTGAACCAAAATTATTCGGTAATTCGCTTAATATCAGTTCACTTGCCGTTATTCTTTCGCTCACATTTTGGGGATTATTATGGGATGTCACAGGCATGTTCTTGTGCGTGCCTATCACAGTAATATTGATGGTAGTAGCCAATAATTTTGAAGAAACAAAACCAATTGCAATTCTCCTCAGTGATGATGGTGAAGTCTAAAATTAACTTATGTACAAAGATATAATCAGCTACAAATTGGCAGAAGGCATTAGTCAAGACGATTTGATACGAATAGCTCAACGCGTATTCAATGAATGGATGAAAAAACAAACAGGATTTATTGACTGGGAAATTACTGTTGATACAAATGGGAATTATACTGATATTGTGTCATGGCAATCAAAAAAAGCGGCTAAACAAGCAGAAAAAGAAATGATGAACATTCCTAATGGTGGAGAATGGTTCGCCTGCTACAAGGAAGGAAGTATTTCGAGTAAAAACATCAGTCAAATAGCAAAGTTCTAATCAATGATTTCGAAAGTCATCATGCATAACACTACAGCGTATTGGGAAGCAGTCAATTTGCGCGATAAAATTCTCCGAAAACCACTGGGATTACAATTTTCTAAAGAAGAATTGCTCGCTGAAAACGAACAAATACATATTGTAGGTTATTTAGACAAAAAAATAATCGCTTCCTTATCGCTCATAAAACAAGTTGAAGGAAAACTCAAAATGCGTCAAGTCTGTGTAGACAATGAGATACAGAGTAAAGGATATGGACAACTATTAGTTGGATATTCTGAGCAATGGGGAAAGGAGAATGGCTTTACTACTATGTACTGCCATGCAAGAGAAATTGCTTGTGCATTTTACGAAAAAATGAATTATCAAAAAATAGGCGACTTATTTACGGAAGTGAATATACCGCATTACAAAATGGAGAAAAGACTGATATAGTCAATTCCAATATAAAGAACTTAATAGAAAAGACTATATCTTTGCCATATGAGAATAATAGCAGGAAAATACGGAGGGCTCAATCTAAAAGTACCCATGTTTGAACCGACAAGACCAACTACTAATATTGCTAAAGAAGCACTTTTCTCTTCATTAGAGAATTATTACAATTTTGACAATATTCGATATTTAGATTTGTTTGCAGGAACAGGACAATTGAGCTATGAAATGGCATCTAGAGGCTGTACAGATATTACATCTATAGAAATGCATCCAAAATGCGTCACTTTTATCGAAAAAACTATCGAAAAACTCGATATCCAAGGGATGCGAGTATTCCAAGCAGATGTTTTTAAATATATGGAAAGCTGCAATCAACAATTTGATTTGATTTTTGCAGGCCCTCCATACCCCTTGCCTACTCTCAATACAATTCCTGACAAAATATTTGAAAACAATCTTGTAGAAGGAAAAGGTTGGTTTATTCTAGAACACAATCCAAACCACAATTTTAAAAATCATCCTAATTTCTATAAAAAGCGAAATTACGGACAAACGATATTTAGTATATTTGTCAATGCAGAAGAATACGACTTATGAGTAAAATAGCCATTTTCCCAGGTTCATTTGATCCTATCACGATAGGTCATGTAGATATTTTGAAACGTGCTTTGCCACTTTTTGACAAGATAATCGTAGCGATAGGTGTCAATTCGCAAAAAAAATATCTCTACACGCTAGAGCAAAGACTCGAAGCAATAGAAAAAGTATTCGAAGATGAACCAAAAGTAGAAACAGGACACTACGAAGGGCTGACTATCAATTATTGTAAAGAAAAGAATGCAAAATATATCTTAAGAGGAATTCGCTCTGCTGCTGATTTTGAATATGAAAAGACGATTGCTCACCTCAATAATGCAATGGATACAGATTTGGAAACTATCTTGATATTGTCAAAACCAGAATTAAGCAGTATTTCATCAACTATAGTACGTGAAATCATCAAAGGGAATGGTGATGTAAGTAAATTTATACCTAGTGAAGTGATTGAAATTTTGAAGTAATGTCTTTATGAGAAAAGGTATCATTCATTGTTCAATTTATCTCTTGTTCATCATAATATTAAGTGTAATATCAAAAGTGATTGACTTTGATATTGAAGAGATTTATTTATCCATATTTTTAGTTTCTATTGTTTTTTCAGCCATTCATTTATTGATGACTTTATATTATTTAATAAAAAAGTCTTTTGTTTGTGCCATAAAATCGAGCCTTATTACAATTCTGTTTACATTTATTGCATTAAAAATA
>JBMZDS010000075.1:0-6960 GCA_049614465.1 Chitinophagales bacterium | reverse complement strand
CGAACTTTGCTTATCGCCCGATAAAAAGCATTAAAACGACATTTTATCTAAACGATAAGCGTAAGTATAAAATTGTCCTCAAATAATATTCCCCATTTAAGGAACACTGGCTAACTTTCAAATCACAAGTATCCTCCGCAAAAGAGATTACGAGTAAAACTAACACTCTGCTATTCCTACAGATATATTAGTTGCTAAGCCTCCAGCTGAAGTTTCTTTGTATTTGAGATTCATATCTTGAGCCGTTTCCCACATTGATTTGATAACATCATCAAGGCTTACTTTTGCTGCTTTGGGGTCAGATTCTAATGCGATATTACTTGCCGTGATAGCTTTCATTGCTCCCATTGAATTTCTTTCTATACAGGGTATCTGTACTAGCCCTCCTATAGGATCGCAAGTCAAGCCAAGATGATGCTCCATTGCTATTTCTGCTGACATGAGTACTTGCGCAGGTGTGCCACCCAATGCTTCAGTCAAGCCTGCTGCTGCCATAGCCGAAGACACGCCTATTTCTGCCTGGCAACCACCCATAGCTGCTGATATCGTAGCATTTTTCTTGAATAAAGTGCCGATTTCTCCTGCTGTCAAGATGAATCGAATGACTTGTTCTTCAGTTATTTTTTCAAAGCAAAAAGCATACATCAGTACAGCAGGAATAACGCCAGCAGCTCCATTGGTAGGAGCAGTGATAACTCGCCCAAAAGAAGCATTTTCTTCATTGACTGCCAGTGCAAAACAACTTATCCATTTATTGATAGTTGAAAACTTAGCATCCGATTGTTTTACTAGAGAAAGCCATTCTTTAAAATTACCGTACGATTGATTGTTCAATAATTTCTTATTCAATTCTGTCGCTCTTCGCTTTACTTCCAAGCCTCCCGGCAATATCCCAGATTTATTGACTCCTCTATAGACACATTGTTGGATTTCATTCCATATCAGAGTGGCTTGTGCATCTACTCCTTCCCTATTTTGCCATGCTTGCTCATTGAGATATATCAAGTCCGAAACCGATAAATCCATACGTTCACAATTCTCTGCTATTGCTTTTGCATTGTGACAAGGATATGGTGTTTTGATTTGATTGAGCTCGATTGTATTCACTTCTTCTGTCGCTACAAATCCACCACCTACAGAAAAGTATTGTTTTTTTATTTCATCTTCATTATCTAGAAAAGCGATAAATTCCATTCCATTGGCATGAAAATCGAGTGACTTTTTTTTGAAAAATTGAATGCAAGTATCGTAGTCAAAATCAATTTTCAATTCATTGTCTAAGTACAATGTTTTTGATGCCTTTATCTCTTCTACTTTTTGAGGAATAGTGTTCGTATCGATGGTGCGAAAATCTGCACCTAACAATCCCATCATTATAGCCACATCTGTTCCGTGTCCTTTGCCAGTCATCGCTAAAGAACCATACAAGTCTATTTGTATTTTTTTTACCTGGGAAAAAGAAGATTCATCACGTAGTTTTTTGATAAAATAAGAAGCCGCTTCCCAAGGTCCCATCGTATGAGAACTCGAAGGACCAATGCCTATTTTTATCATTTCAAATACGCTAATAGATTTCATAATGACTAATAATTGTATTTACGATAAGGAACATTGAAACGTAAACCTGCCCCTATCCAGAAGTCAGTTCTATCTTGCGCATCAATATCACTATTAACTGTACGAAGACCAAAATCTAAGTCAGCGTGCATATTGTGCCAAAATTGATAACTCGCCAAAAGATGCAAATAATTGACACGATAGGCTACACCTTGTCCTATGAAATTATCAAATTCATTGGACGCTAAATTACCATTGGATTGTTGAAAAATATCGCCACCATTCAATGTGCCAATCGTATCTAATCCTTTTACAGAATTGATATATTCTAACTGTAATTGTAATGCAGGGATAGGCTGATAGTTTGCCACAAAGATAAATTCTCTGAAATTTGCACCTAAAGGATGTGCTAGCGCCTGATTGTAATGCGTATAATTAGACAATTGATGAGCAGAATCCGAATTATGAGTATACGTAAAAGGACGCACCACATTATATTCTATCTGAGCATCAAGATTGTTTATACCAGCGACATCTATATATTTGAGACCAAATTGCAAACCATATTTATTTGCCCACCAGCCATCTCGTGCTCTAATGTGCGTAAAATTGAATTCATCTAATAATAGCTGCCCATAAAAAGAAAAAGAGTTTAAAAAATTGGCTTTGTAATCAAAACCAATCACAGAGTTATCTGGACTTCCTAAATCTTGCTCTACACTTCTATAAAAAATAAGAGGATTGAGATAATGCAATTCAAAATGATTACTTCTATTAAGCATTACGCCTTCAAAAACACCAAAATCTAACCAATGCGTCACATTAAAATTCAGGTGATGAAATGCGCCATACTTTTTGTCGAGTAATCTATCACCACCTCTGATATACTGACCTGTAAGTTCAGCAAAAATACTTTGATAATTGATACGCCAAACATTAATATTCATTTTCAAGAATAGAAAAGCATTGGCATTGTCCGAAAGAAACAGAGAGCGATATCCATTGCCAATAAATTGCTTGTCATATCCAAACTGAAAATCTACATGATCGAGCACATTAAAAGTCATATATCCTCTTGCCGTAAAGTAATCTTGCCCTTCATCTTTGTACTCCTTATAGTATCCATCACCAGGTACATTTTGATATTCACGATTGATTCGCTCATCTCGTACAAATGATGGAAAACGCATACGATTGGTCCCCATATACATATAGAAACTCAACTTCTTTTTGATAGAAGCACGCATTTCTAATCCTTGCATATTGGTAAAGAACGTTTTGTCACCAAACTCATTAGCAAAATTGATATGTGCTACAGGATTGAGTCTTAGCTGAAACGCATTCGTATTGACTGCAAACATAGATGACTCTTCTGGATAAAAAATCTTAGCAAAAGCTTTACGCTCATATGCAAAAGAATCAGTCCATTCAGTATTGTCATGCAAAAGATACTCTAGATTGAATTGATCTCCTCTACTCAATTCAATATTAGAATTGTATAATTCCTCCGCATAAGCACCTAAGCGTGTACGATTGTATGGCTTGACAGAAGTATGAGGAATAGAAAGTATTTTTCCATATTTAATATCCATCCTATCTACTATACGATAAGTGTTTTCACCCAATGGAGAATATGTGCCTTGTGCTTTTGCTCCTACAAATGATAGCAGCATACAAGTAAATACAAAAAGTCGCATATAGTTCATCATAATTAGATGTAAATATACACGCTTATTTTTTGTTTAATAAATGCTTTTTTTGACAATAAAAAAAGCCGCTCTATAAAGAACGGCTTCGTTAATATTATGGTAAAATACTTATTTTACTTTAAACAATTCTACTTCAAAAACCAATGGAGAGTTGGCAGGAATACCTGGCAATGCTCTATTTCCATAAGCTAAGTTTGAAGGAATAATAAAAGTAGTTTTTCCCCCTTCATTCATCAACTGTAAGCCTTCTGTCCATCCTGGAATCACTTGATTGAGTGGAAAAGAAATCGTTTTCCCTCTCTGCACTGAACTATCAAACACTGTTCCGTCCAATAATGTGCCATGATAATGTACTTCTACTGTATTAGTAGCCGAAGGACTATCTCCATTACCTTCTACTTCATGCTGATACCAAAGTCCGCTTGCTGTTTGCTCTGCATCAGGATAATTATTCTTTATAAAATCTGCGTATTCTTTGTTTTTGTTCATTTCTCTTTCTTTTGCTTCAAGTACAATTCTCTCTTGCTCAGCTTTAAATACAGCTGGAGCATCAAAATCTTTTGCTTCTTTTCCTTCACGGATAATCACTACAGACTTCATAGTATCACCTTGTACACTATTCATAGCGATGTCCATTCCTTCTACCACTTTTCCAAATACAGTATGCTTACCATCTAACCAAGGCGTAGGAGCTACTGTGATGAAAAATTGACTTCCATTTGTGCCAGGACCTGCATTTGCCATAGAGAACACCCCTACAGTATCATGCTTTAAGCTATCCACTATTTCATCTGGGAATTTGTAACCTGGGCCACCCATTCCTGTTCCTTGTGGATCTCCACCTTGTATCATAAAGTCTTGTGCATCGCCATTTGCTTTGCTTATCACTCTATGAAAAACCAATCCATCATAATAAGGCTCACCCAATGGCTTCGCATCATTTTCGATAGTTCCTTCTGCCAAGCCAACAAAATTGGCAACAGTCATAGGTGTTTGTTTGTAATACAATTCTAATTTAATCACTCCTCTGTTTGTGGTTATCTCTGCAAACATCTTTGAATCTTTTTTATCTTTTGGGTTAGCGAATACGACTGTAGTCATCAACATTAATAATGCTACAATACTTAATTTTAAATTTTTCATAATTTTCTGTTTTTAAATACAGAAGGTTTTTATTGTTGTACTATCTTCAACAAATCTACTTCAAAAACAAGCGTAGCACCTGGTCCTATCATCTGACCTGCACCTTGATCTCCGTATGCTAGATTTGAAGGAATATAGAAAATAGTCTTTCCACCTTCTTTCATATATTGTAGACCTTCAGTCCATCCTGCTATCACTCCATTCAATGGAAAAGTAGCTGGCTGACCTCTATCTACAGAACTATCAAACACAGTACCATCAATAAGCGTACCATGATAGTGTACTTCTACTACATCTGTAGCTACTGGATTAGCTCCCGTACCTTCTGTAACAACCATATACTGTAAACCTGAAGCCGTAGTTACCACTCCATCTTTAGTACCATTCTCTTGTAAAAAAGTCTCTCCTGCCAATTTTGCTTCATTCGCTTTTCTATCTGCAGCACCCATCATATAAGCGTTAACGATATTTCCAGCTTCTTCATTTGTCATTGTAGCAGTACCATTATATACTTCATCAAATCCTTTCGCCAAAGCATCTACATTAAGATCTTCAAATCCAGAAGTTTTTACATTTTCTCCGATATTAATACCTAATGCATAACTTACGCTATCCATTTCTGTAGCCAAAGTTGTCGTAGAAGTTTCTCCTTCTGTGCTAGTAGTATCTCCACATGATAGCAAAGCCACTGCAACAAAAAAGAATCCAAAGATGATGTTATTTACTCTATTCATTATTTACTGTTTATTGTTTTAAAAGCCGCAAAGATAAGCGAATTAGCATGCCAAACTCGTTAAATTTTTCAAAAAATTAGCTTCTGTCTCTTCCCAACTTAAAAATGAAACGCCACCTGCTGCATTGCGATGTCCTCCTCCTTCAAAAAATGAACGAGAAAATGCACTGACATCTATATCTCTTTTTGAGCGAAATGATATTTTTATTTTGTCTTTATCTTCTTTGAATAAAACAGAAACATCTATTCCATTTATTTTCATAGGCTCATTGACCAATCCTTCTGTTCCTCCTGTCACGATATTGTATTCTTGCATTTCATCAAGAGAAATAAACATGTAAGACAAGTTCTTTTCTGGCACTATTTTCATCTTTTTAGCAATGCAGAAACCAAAGAACTTCAATCGATTTTCAGAAAAACTGTTGTTAATATGATTGTGTACAATATCCGCTTCTACTCCTGCTGCCATCAATTCAGCTGCTACATGGTGTACTCTAGGTGTTGTAGCTGAAAACTGAAAATTGCCCGTATCTGTAAGCAATCCTGTATATAATGAATAAGCAATTTCTTTCGTCAAAAAATCATTATTACTTTCTAGACGATGCAATACATCAAACACCAACTCACAAGTAGAACTCGCTCCTACCACAGATAAATTCAAATCTTGCCATGTAGGTTCGCCTATGTGATGATCGATAAGTACTTTGTAAGCATCAGAATCATCAATAGCTGTTTGAAATTTTGCAGTTCGTTTTGTTTCATTGTAGTCTAAGCAGAAAATTAAATCTGCATTAGCAGCTACTTTTTCGCATTCTTCTTTTGCTTCACTATGGACAAGTATGCTCTCTACAGCAGGCAACCAATTCAAAAAAGCAGGATATTCGGTTGGTACTACAATAGTCGCTTTCTTGCCAATATTATTTAGATAATGCCAGAGACCAAGTGAGGAACCTACTGCATCTCCGTCTGGTCCTACATGTGTAGAAATAAGGATTTGCTGTGCTGCTTCGATTTTAGATTGCAAAATTTCAATTTCATTCATCGCACAAAGGTAAATTTATATTGTCTTTTTCTACTTTTTTATCTGCGATAATCCTAATTTTGCGCCCGAATTTGAAAAACAACCATAAAAAAGATAAAAATGGCTACAAACAGAACTTTTACAATGATAAAACCAGATGCAGTTGAAAACGGACACTCTGGTGCAATTTTAGATCAAATCATCAAAGCAGGATTTAAAGTAGTGGCGATGAAATATACTCACTTGACAACTGCTCAAGCAGAAGGATTTTATGCTGTACACAGCGAGCGTCCTTTCTTTGGCGAATTGGTAGAATTCATGACTTCTGGTCCTATTTTCGCTGCAATCTTAGAAAAAGATAATGCAGTAGTAGACTTCCGTACTTTGATAGGAGCTACTAACCCAGCAGAAGCAGCAGAAGGCACTATCCGTAAAAACTTCGCAGAAAACATAGGAAGAAACGCAGTACACGGTTCTGATTCTGATGAAAATGCTTGTATTGAAGGAAGTTACTTCTTCAGTACTTTAGAGCGTTTCTAGAGTTTAATAGAAAAATGAAAAGGCAAATCTTTAAGGATTTGCCTTTTTCTATAGCTAATAAATTCATAAAGAAAATACCGTGTAAGTACATTATTTTACATGTATAATATTAGCAATTCCATTTGCCTTTAATATATATGTTCCCTTACTCAATACAGATAAATCAAGTACTATTCTTCCTTCATTTCCATTAATATGCTTAGCCAAGCTAATAATACTTTGTCCTAAAACATTGTAAATTTCAATATCTTCAAAAT
>JBMZDS010000074.1:0-7008 GCA_049614465.1 Chitinophagales bacterium | reverse complement strand
CCTACTCTATTTCGCTGAATAGCTTTTGTTATTTTCAGTACAGCATCATCTTGTCCTATTACTGCTTTTTTCAACTCATCTCCCATGTTGACGAGTTTATTATTTTCATTTTCAGCTATTTTGCTCACAGGTATACCCGTCATCATTCCTATTACCTCTGCTATATCTTCTTCTTCTACAGGATATTTTTGAGTTTTAAGATCTTCCTCCCATTGCTTTTTAGCTACATCCAATCTTTCTTGAAGATTTTTCTCTGTATCACGTAATCGTGCTGCTTCTTCAAACTGCTGTTGATTGACAACAAGATTTTTCTCCTTGTTTATTTTTTCTATTTGTCCTTCCAAATCCAATACATCAGCTGGTACTTGAATGTTCTTAAGATGGATACGTGCACCCACTTCATCCATCACATCTATTGCTTTGTCTGGCAAAAATCTATCTGTGATATATCGATTACTCATTTTGACACAAGCCTCTATTGCTTCTTTAGAATAGGTAACATTGTGATATGCTTCATATTTTGGACGAATATTGTCAAGAATTACTAATGTATCTTCTATTGATGGTGGATCAATAATTACTTTTTGAAATCTACGTGCCAATGCACCATCTTTTTCAATATGCTGGCGATATTCATCTAGTGTAGATGCACCTATGACTTGTAACTCTCCTCTAGCCAAAGCTGGCTTAAAAATATTGGAAGCATCTAATGAACCTGTCGCTCCTCCTGCTCCTACTATCGTATGTATTTCATCAATAAAAAGAATAATCTCTCTATTTTTCTCTAGCTCATTCATAATGGCTTTCATACGCTCCTCAAACTGTCCTCTGTATTTCGTACCTGCTACAAGTGCTGCCATATCTAGCATAATCACTCGCTTATTGAAAAGTACTCTCGATACTCTTTTTTCTACTATACGCTCTGCCAATCCTTCGACAATTGCAGTTTTCCCCACACCTGGCTCTCCGATTAGGATAGGATTATTTTTCTTTCTTCTACTTAATATTTGCGATACACGCTCTATCTCTGTCTCACGGCCTACAATAGGATCTAGCTTACCGTCTTCCGCTAGCTTGGTCACATCTCTACCATAGTTGTCTAACACAGGAGTTTTAGAATTTGATTTGTTTGGTTTTTTGCCTCCTCTAGGGACACGTCTACCTCTTTTATCTCCATCCGCAGGATCTCCGTCACCATGCTCATCTGACATTTCGTCTTTAAAATCTGACACATCTGCATCACTAAAGTCCAATTCTGCTTTTAAGATTGAATAATCTACATCTTGCTGATGCAATATCTGCGCAGCAACATTTTCTTTATTCTTCAAAATTGCCAACAATAAATGCTCTGTCTCTACCGTATTACTTTTCAAAACTTTCGCCTCAAGCACAGCTATTTTAAGCACTTTTTCGGCTTGCTTAGTCAAAGGAATACTTCCCGTCACCACAGTGTTAGATACTCTACCCTTTGTAGCTTTTTCAATGGCTTTTCTTACAATCACCATATCTACATCCATCGATTTCAACAAACGAATTGCTTTGTTTTCGTTTTCACGTATTAGTCCTAACAAAAGATGCTCTACACCGAGTACATCATGACTCAATCGTAGTGCTTCTTCTCTACTATTAGAAATCGCTTCTTTTACTTCTCCTGAAAATTTTGCTTCCATATATTTATATTCATCAAAAACTAATCCAATCTACCTCTCTCAGTCTATTCTATCAATACTCACTTATTAGCTTTAGGAAATCTAATATAGAACTAATTGTATTAAATAAGACTTATTTCAAGTCATATAAAATTCACAAGAATTTGTGCATTTGTATTTTCTACTTATATTTATGATACTTTTATCGAAATAAACTACATTTACAGCATGAAATTTTTAATTGACAAGAAAGAACGTTTTTGCTCCATTGCACCTGCAGAAGAAAAACTAACAGCACTACAAGCACCATCACTTAAGACAGAATTCATCATGCTTAATAGTGAAGGATTTCGCAACATAATATGTGATATGACGGCTATAAAATATGTAGATAGCTCTGGATTGAGTTCTTTACTTACCGGACACAGACTATGTGATGAAGTAGAGGGCAAATTTGTACTATGTGGTGCACAAGAAGAAATATTGAAGCTAATGAAATTGTCTCAGTTAGATTCTGTCATTACACTAATGCCGACTTTACAAGAAGCAATAGACTTTGTCATGCTCAATGAACTAGAGCGTGATTTAAAATAATCATTTCTTGGATCTACAGCTAACCATCCTTGGGAGCAATTCTGCCACACCTGCTTATGGTAGACATCCTTCTGCTCAGATTTTGCATCATCACAATACTCAATACCTTATAGATTGTGGTGAAGGCACTCAATTTCAAATGAGCAAATATCATATTAAGCGGAAAAATCTAGATTATATTTTCATTTCACACCTACACGGAGATCATTATTTTGGACTGGTAGGACTACTTAATACTTTGCGACTCAATGGTCGTACTCGCCCACTTCACTTATTTGGATTTCAAAAATTGTGGGAGATTCTAGATGTACAAATGGATTTTGCAAATACAGATTGGTCTTATGAATTAGTTTTTCATCCGCTAAGCTATGGTAAAAGTGAAAAAATACTCAATACAGAATTAATAGAAGTATATACTATACCGCTAACTCACGGGATAGATTGCAATGGTTTTTTATTCAAAGAGAAAGAAAAACCTAGAAAAATAATTGCAGCAAAAATAGAAGAATATAATATTCCTTATCAAAAGATAAATACGATAAAAATAGGGGAAGATTTTGTAACAGAAGATGGAAAAACTATTCCTAATAGTGAACTTACAAAAACTCCTCCTCCTTCCAAAAGTTTTGCCTATTGCTCCGATACAATGTACAATGAAAAAATTATCCCGCATATAAATAAGGTAGATATGCTCTATCATGAAACTACTTTTCTAAAAGAAGATACTGAAAAAGCAAAGCTACGCAATCATAGCACCACTACTCAGGCGGCTCAAATAGCTGAAAAAGCAAAAGTTAAAAAACTTATCATTGGACATTTTTCCGCACGATACAAAGATGTTTCGTCTTTTAAAGATGAGGCTAAAGAAGTATTTAACAATGTGGATTTAGCTATTGAAGGATCTATTTTTAAAGTGTGATATTTATCCGTTTGTAATTCATAGAGTATTGCGCTACCTTTACTTTCTATGAAAAGAATTGCAGAATCAGAACTTATCCTAAATCCTGATGGGAGTATATATCATCTTCACTTATTGCCAGAAGATTTGGCAGATAAAATAATCACTGTAGGCGACCCTGATCGTGTACACACAGTGACAAAGCATTTTGATAGTATAGAAGTCAAAAAACAAAAACGAGAATTTTGTACGCATACTGGCTATATCGGTAAAAAAAGAGTCAGTGTCATCTCTACAGGAATAGGAACAGACAATATAGATATCGTTTTCAATGAGCTTGATGCACTTGTCAATATTGACCTACAGACTCGAACAGAAAAAACGGAAAAAAAATCACTCGAAATAATTAGAATTGGTACATCAGGTACATTACAAAAAGATATTAATGTAGATAGTGTTTTACTTTCTTCTCATGGGCTAGGACTTGAAGGGCTACTCAATTTTTATCGCATAGAAAACGATGAAAGCGAACAAGCTATCTTAGACAAAATCAATCAATCGCTAACACTTCCTATTGCTCCTAGGATAAGTGAAGCCAGTGATAAATTATTAGCACATTTTGATACTACTAATTATCATAAAGGGATTACAGCAACTTCGACAGGATTTTATGGACCTCAAGGTAGATTTTTGCGTTTGCAACCTGCAGTAGACGATTATATTGATAAATTGGCAGCTATAGACTTAGGTGGCAATCGCATTACTAATCTTGAAATGGAAACGGCTGGAATCTATGGACTAGGCAAGCTACTCGGTCATCAATGCCTTTCTATTAATGTCATTCTTGCCAATCGTCCGTTGGGACTTTTTAGTAAAACACCTAAAGAATCTGTTGAGAAAGTTATAATCGAGAGTTTAGAGAAAATAGAAACTCTTTAGTAAATCTATTGATTATTTTTTGTCACATAAGCTTAAGTATAATACAGACTCCGCTTTAAAATAACAAGATAATATTATTTCATTTCCATTGGAAAGTTAGAAAAAAGTCATCTACTTTCTTCTATTTAAAATGGCATTACTTCCTTTTTCCTGCCCCTTTAAAACGTAAAGCGGTATAAATACCTAATTGATAATTGTATTGTCCTACTGCTTCTGGTACTATGATAGGACTATAGTTGAGATTTTTAGAAAATCCTGCTCGCATTCCAAACGTCAACATGATATCATTTCGCATAAAGACGTCATACTCTACAGCGGCTACGCCACCTAATTGATGAAAATCGTTAGATTTATTATAGCCATAATCTACACCCAAAGCAACATTTAAAGAAGTTGGCCGCTGTACACGTCCTCCTACCATAGTATGTTTCCAACGCAACATAAGTGGCACATGGACTGAACTTAAATTTGACTGATAGCTTAGATTTTCTCCTTCATCACTATTGACCGTAAATTGCTTGTATATCATAGCATAACGAATTCCTGATTGAATGCCCCATTTTTTCGCAAAATCATAGCCAAATGACAAGCCCATTCCTTGTCCTTTATAGTA
The DNA here is from genome assembly GCA_049614465.1 of Chitinophagales bacterium. Lineage (GTDB taxonomy): Bacteria > Bacteroidota > Bacteroidia > Chitinophagales > UBA8649 > JBMZDS01. The sequence continues at coordinate 2,315 of JBMZDS010000074.1, read as the reverse complement.
ATTTCCATTAGAAAAAGATGACTCATAACTTACTTCTGGTCCAAACCAAAATCCTTGGTATCCAGTACGATTTTTATCTAAAGGAACACGATAAAATACAGGTTCAGCATCTATTTCTTCCTCAAGAATGTAATCTTCATTATTGTTTTCTATCAAAGAAAGAGAATATGTTTTCAATTCTTCTTCATAGTTTTGAAATAAATTATCATACGCTACTAATTCATTACTACTTTCTTCAAATCTAATCGTAGTAGTAGTAGATATATTTTCTTCTTCTATTTCTGTTACTGTATCATCTTGCTCATTATTAGCAGCTAAAGTTTTCTCATTGGTTACTTCTTCTTTATTTTCAGTAGATTCTTCCTCTGCATACAGAATGTCTTCTTTATTGATATCTGTAGCAATATCTTTTACATTTCCTTCAGTATCTTCTGTTGCCATTATAGGTGTCTCTTGACCATTAAGTGAATCCATCATGGTATAAGTAACTACTCCACCTAGCAAAAAAGCAATAGCCGCAGCTATACCATACTTAGCATATGATTGTAAAAAAGGAAGAAGAACTATTCCTTTTTTACTCTCTTGAGCAGACAAAGAAGCATCTATCTTCGACCAAAGCTCTGGTGAAGGTGGCACGCTTGTATTGCCTAATTTTTCTTTTATTTTTTTATCCATCTTATTCATCACTTCTCCAATTGGGTTAAATTATTTTCTTGATTTTCCAATTCAATCAGTTTTTTCTGTAATAGTTTTCGGGCTCTATTCAGTTGAGATTTTGAAGTCCCTTCTGATATTTCTAGTCGGGTTGCTATTTCTTTATGGCTATATCCTTCTATTGCATACATATTGAAAATCGTACGATAGCCTGTAGGTAATGATTGTACTAACAATAGTAAATCTTCTCCTATCATATTGTCCAATGCGGATGGTGCAGGAGATTTTTGATCTAATGCATAATCATCAGAAATAGTATAGAGATTTGGTCTTTTTCGGATAATATCGATACAATTATTGCTTATCAATCTTGATGCCCAAGCACCAAATGAACCTACATTATTATACTTATCCATTTTATTGAAGAGTTTGATAAACCCCTCTTGCAGCATATCTTCTGCTTCGGCATAGTCTTTACCATAGCGGAGACATATCGCAAAAAACTTAGCGGAAAACTGATCATACATTCCTTTTTGAAACGTACGCTTTCCTTTTTTGCAACCTGCTATCAGTTCCTCTATCGTATATTTTTCTTGTAGACTCAATGCCATTTTTCAATACACTACTTTCTAAAAATTATATTTCCAAGTCTTGCAAAAACTTTTTGATAGCAAATGCTCTATGGCTGATTAGAGATTTCTCTCTTGCACCCAATTGAGCAAAACTTTTGCTATAGCCAGCAGGACTGAAAATAGGATCATACCCAAAACCATAATCGCCTTTTTTATCTTCCAAAATCTGTCCTCTCACAATGCCTAGGTATTGATTAGACGTATTTTTTGTGATAAAGGTTGCCACAGTTTTGAATTGTGCCTTACGATTTTTATGATTTTCTAGATTTTTGAGTAGTAAATTCATATTGTCATCTGCTTGTGCATCTGCTCCTGCATATCGTGCTGTATACACTCCTGGTGCATTGTCAAGCGATTCGACTTCAAGCCCTGTATCTTCTGCGAGTACCGGTACTTGATATTTCTGAAAAATAGTTTCAGCTTTTATTTTAGAATTTTCTTCGATAGTTGTACCTGTTTCCTCTATCTCTTCATGATAATCCATCTCTCGAAGTGAAACAATCTCTACAGAAGGTGGCAACATTTCACGGACTTCTTTTACTTTATTCTCATTGTGTGTAGCGAAGATGATTTTCATAAATTAGTTTTTAATTATTCGTTGAGTATAAAAGCCATTACTTGTTTGTAACTCAAGTAAATAGATCCCTGAATTAAGTTGTGACAAATCTACAAGTTGTTTGGAATAATTGCCAATAGAATAAGATAAGACTTTCTGACCTATAGCGTCATATACTTTTATAGCTGTCAAATTAATTTCGTCACCATTTTTTATCCATATTACACCATTGCTCGGATTTGGGTAAATAGAAAAGTAAATATTAGCTTTTGGAATACTTAACACCAAATCATCTACAATAATATCTTCAATAGCAAAATATCTTGCTCTATTTATTTTAGTATGACTCAAACCAGCAGAAAATGACAAAACACCATAGATTGTGTAAAAATCATCATTACGAATTTTTGAAATCGCACTACCACTTTCTCCTGAAATACCTACTACTCCAGATATACCCATTGAATGGGGAT
>JBMZDS010000073.1:0-7059 GCA_049614465.1 Chitinophagales bacterium | reverse complement strand
AATTTGAATTCTCTATCCGTGTCAAGATATACATTTTCATATCTATCTTTTTGATACTGATAGTAATGTGATTGATTCCACCCTGGGGTTTCTCCATCGAGATAAACAAATGAACTTGCTTGCCAGTTATTTTCGCCCTCTTTACTTGCTCTCCAATAATATACTCTATCATCTTGAAAAACAATCGAAGGCTCCCATTCTACAACTCCTCCAATACTCGAAATAACCGTCTCTTCTAATGGACTGATAAACAACTCAGAAGTATCAATCTGAAACACATAAGAAGACATAGGAGAAAAAGCATCTCCGGTACTTGCTTTCAATATAATATCATCAGAAGGAACAATGCAAAACTCGTAAGGATGTATTGGATATATATCATCCGAGCCAACAAAGAGAGGAACATCATTCGGTAAAATATTATTGGTCTCTGATAGTTCATTATTTATTTCATCATTCACATCTATAAATACGCCAAATTGATTGAGCCCAACTCCTACCTGATTGCTCACAACAGGCAATTTTAATGACATAGTATCTTTAAAATAAGGGGCTGCAAATCGCTCTATAAATACTTCTTGACTTCCGTCTGGAAAAACTCTTTTTATCTCAACATTGAAAGAGTCTGTAATAGCTTTTCCAAGATTGTAAACTCCAAGATTTATCGTGAAAGAATCTAATGAAGATGTAATGTTTTGTGGTTCAAAAAACACATTTTGAACTTCAATATTGTAGTCAGGCACCTCATATTGATTCATAGGAATCGCAGGATCACCATGCAGATTCATCTCATACGACACCATCCTATCATGTATACTTCCATTCTCTACATCAATAGTTGTCTGTTGCACCACTTCACCTAGTGTAGCATTGTATATTTCATTAGAAAAATTCTGATAAAGATTTCTAGAATAATTATGTAGTCCACTAGATGACGATAACTCCGAAGTCGCCATAAAAGCAATAGAACCTTTCTGATCTGCTAGTACAAATCGCTCACTAATACCGATACCTCCATCATGAATAACACCGGCAAAACATCCATTTGCTACAAAAATTGGATACTTACCTACATTTGTATAATTTTCTGGCTCATCAAAATTGACATCAAATCCTCCTGCATATGAATGCCCAAAGAAAGTCATCAATGAAATCCCATTATTAATCTTTTCTTTCAGTACTTCTGATTGTATATTTTGAAGTGGTGCACTTGTCGTTTTAAAAACAGAATAAGTACTCGCACCCCATGAAGTATCTTTTGCCATAGTTGCATAGCTATTCAAGTAACTTTTAAACAAATTTTGTTCACCTGCATCTACCCCACCACCTAGGTGTAAGATTTCTTTTTGCCAAGCTTTGTTCTCAACTGTTTGATACGGATCTCCTGTATTGTTTACTTCAGCTTCGTATTGCTTTATTTTTTCTAGATAAATACTTATTTCCAAAGGATCATCAGCCACTATACGCCCTACCGCCAATCTTGGACTCAAATCTGTATTGGTAGATGCTAACAAGACATCAGAACCTGGATTGCCAAATGTAGGCACCTGACATTGATTAAACGCTCCAATATTGTTGCGCATATCATGGTATTCCCTTCCTTTTCCTATGATAAACAAAAACCTTGGACTAATCGCCCAATTGTCTATTGCGTAAGAGATGAAATTTCGGATAGACATAGGATGTTTTTCAACACCATATGCAAACTGATCGTACAATTCTTCTACATTAATCTCAGCTACTTGATAATTTCCTCCTGCAAAAGACTCACGATATTGAACATATTCATCAAATTCTGAAGATCCTTTCAACAGTGCATTGGCAAGCATAATATAATTCCCTTCCTCTTCCAAACTTGTATAGTCAGTATAATTGGTTTGCGATAAAGAAGTAATCATATTGATATTAGTACTCGAACTAGAGAAAAATAACAATTCTCGCTCTCCTATCTCTGCTGGCAATGCAAATCTAAACATGCTAGAAGAAGGAACATCTACAGCTTCTATACGATAGCCATACGTCATATCATACAGTATAGGAGCAGCACTTTGCGCATCAAAATTTTCAAGTTCCAAATATTGCTTTGTATTATTCCCTTCTAAAGAAAAAGAAAACATAGAAGTATTGTCAAAATCAAACAATCTAGGATAAGTCAGTTCTATCATAGAAGGTGTATTTCGATTGACTCCTGTACTTGTTCCTATTGCTTCAAAAACTACCGGAGTCGTATTTCCCATCAATGAAGTTGAAAAATCATCATTACTTTTTACCAAATCAAAATTGTAAAATTGATAATCAGCCATTTCTGTACTCCCTACTTTCACCTTGAAATGATGATCATATCTTGTCCAACCTACAACAACCGTTTTAAGATTGGCAGTCAAGGAAGTATTGTATAAATGTGGAGTAGCTATATTATATGTACGTGTCGTAGTCGAATTATTAAATTGGTCACTATTTGCACCCATGAATCCCTCTCCTCTGTCAAAAGTAGAAGCAATCAAACCATCACTCCCTAAATAGTGTCTTTCACCTGCGGAGTAGCTGCTTGTAAATAATTGTCTTTCAGTATGCCAAAAATAAGGTTCTGGTGTAGGTAAATTCGTTAAATCATTGTTTGTCGATTCAAGTCTTGCATTTCCTACATTGTCTGTATAGGATAAAAAATAAGTCGATTCGTTGGTGAAAAGACTAAAATGACTGTGCATATGATCCGCAGAAGTCTCAAAAAGTTGTTCATCGAGTTTTCCATCATTGGGATATGCATAAAACTCAATAAAGCTAACATTTGCTCCATTCATCTCGATATAAATAGGCACTTGCTCTCCGTCTCTGTACAATACAAAGTTTTCTGCATCGATAAAATTCAGTCCTACACTATTAAGCGTACTCGATGAGATACGATAAACCCCTTCATTCGAAATTTTTATCTTAAAATAAGGTTTGGTATAATCTATCCATTCATTGCCATATTGAGCAAATGACAAAATACCTAAAAAAACGAACGCAATTGAAAATAAAATTCTTCTCATAGTCTATTGTTGAAGTGGTGCTTCTAAAATAACATCTTCGGATTGAGATTTATTCCCTTTATTTTTATTCAAACCAAAATGAAGTGAAATCACATTGCTATAAAATGCTTCTGATTCCCCTAAATTTGTATAAGAGTAGTCAATATGGAATCCTTTTATATTGAGTCCTACGCCTATATTAGGAGACATCAATAATTTTTCATCTTTCCCATCATCTTGCGGCAATGTATTTTGTTGCCAAGTAAAATTGCCCAATCCTGCTCGCAGATATACAATACGTGCATAGTTTAGCTCCAAACCCAGATTAAGATCAAAACTCATAGGATCTGTACGTATCAATACATTTCTACGACCATCTACATTCATATCTATGTTCATTTCAGGCTCTATAAAAAATTTATTTTTGATATTGAACTCGTACCCTAAACCTACAAGCAATCTTGGTGCTGTTATTTCTACAGAATTGTCTGGTATTTCATTGTTAGTCTGTACCAATACTGCTTGTTCATCATCTGTAAAACTAAATGACCAAGCATTGTAAGTAGTCGATATATCTCTTGCCATAAAGCCAAATCGCCATCCTTTTTTGCGATATTGCAATCCTGCATCCAAACCAAAACCCCATGCTGTAGCAAAAGGACCTACTTTTTTATGGATTACTTTTACACTTCCTCCTATCGAAAGTCCTTCTACTTTTCCACTCAGTTTTTGCCCGTAAGAAAGAAAAAGACCATACTCTCCTACTGAGAACTCTTCAACATTATCATAATTGATAGAACCATCTGCTTCGAATAAATGCAATGTATTAGGAATATCATCGACTCCAAATCGAATAAATGAAAAAGCGAGTGTACGCTTTCCTTTTTCTAGAGGTATCGCAACACCGGCATAATCATACTTTGCGATTCCTGCAAAATACTCCGAATGCATATAACCTACTTGAAAATTGTCTGTGATATGGGAAAGTCCTGCAGGATTGTAATATGAAGCATACAAATCTCCTGTACCTGCTACACGAGCATTTGCCATTCCGAGATTTCCTCCTCCGACTCCTATACTCAAAAACTCATTGGAATACTTTCGTATTTTCTGTGCTTGTGTATCATTACAAAAAACACTGACCAAAACAATTACGATGATATACTTTATTGTTCTCATTTAGTTAACTCTTTATTCACTCCATCTACAAGGAGCATCATTTTATCTTTTTGTGTTGCAAATGCATTCTTTACAATGATTTGCCATTTTTCTTTATCAGCAAAAATATGCTGTCCTATTCTATTGCCCAAAATTTGCTGTAAAGCAAAAGCAATTCCTTCATCACTCTCCAAGGCTAAGGCATATTTTCCGTCTAAAAAACTTTTAAATTTACGAATTATAGACTGACTATCTTCTACTAACGCACGTTTCTTTACATAATTGTCTAAAATAACACTATCTACTTTTCCAATTTTAGCATAAAAATCAGCGATAAAAACTTTCTTTTCTTCTATCAAAAGACGATCTAAAAGCAATTCCACTAATACATGAGCAATGACGAATTCTTTTCGTTCTGTATCTATATTTTCAGCTTGTATCAATTGCTTTACATCGCTACACATTTGCTTAAACACTTCTAAGCCATGAAAAATTTCATCCATTTCGATATGTAACAAAATTCCTTTCTCAATTTCCAACAAAAACTGCTCCAAATCAGTCAAGGACTCGTGCCTAATTTTCTGATTATACAACTTGGAAAAATAAGGTATAATATCAGGCAATAAGCAACCTAAAATCTTGTATTGATTTTCTTTTTCTGTCAAACAATAATAATGTGCTAAAAAATTCATCAGTTAAAAAAGGAAGATTTACTTTTGCCCTTACAAAGACAAAGATATGAATTTGATAGAAGAATTGAGATGGAGAGGCATGATTCAAGATATAATGCCCGAAACCGAACAATATTTATTAGACAATAAAACGGCTGGATATATAGGTTTTGACCCTACGAGTGATTCACTGCATATTGGTAGTCTTGTCCCTATTTTTCTACTTATGCATATGCAAAAAGCAGGGCATACACCTATTGCGCTAGTCGGTGGTGCTACTGGTATGGTAGGCGATCCTAGTGGAAAAAGTGAAGAACGAAATCTTTTAGATGAAGCTACATTGCAAAAAAATATAGATGGTGTAAAAGCACAATTATCTCGTTTTTTAGATTTTGATAGCAAAGAAAATCCTGCAAAGTTGCTCAATAATTTTGATTGGATAGGAAAAATGTCTTTCCTTGAATTTATCCGTGATGTAGGCAAACATCTTACAGTCAACTACATGATGGCAAAGGATAGTGTCAAAAAACGTATCGAAACAGGGATTTCATTTACAGAATTTTCATACCAACTCGTACAAGGGTACGATTTCTACCATCTATGGAAAAATGAAGGTTGCGCACTACAATGTGGCGGCTCTGACCAATGGGGAAATATCACAAGCGGCACAGAACTTATCAGGAGAATGGATGGCGGAAAAGCCTACGCATTTACTTGTCCACTCATCACAAAAGCGGATGGCGGAAAATTTGGAAAAACCGAAAGTGGTAATGTTTGGCTAGATGCTGAACGTACTTCTCCATACAAATTTTATCAATTTTGGATAAATACAAGTGATGAAGATGCAAAACGTTATATTAAGATTTTTACTTTTCGTACACAAGAAGAAATAAAGGAATTGGAAACCACTCATGCAGAAGCTCCACATACACGTATCTTGCAAAATGCCTTGGCAGAAGATATCACTACACTCGTACATTGTGAAGAAGCACTTGAAACAGCTAAGATAGCATCGAGTATTTTATTTGGGAAAACGACTTTTGACGCGCTCAATCAATTGAAAGAAAGAGATATGCTAGAGGTATTTGATGGCGTGCCTACTTTTGAAGTCAGTAAAGATTCTTTAGAAAATGGCATCAACATTATAGATTTCCTAGCGACAGATACTCAAATCTTAAAATCAAAAGGGGAAGCACGTAGAGCACTCAAAGAAAATTCTATCAGCATCAACAAACAAAAAGTGCAAGAAGATATGGTTATCACTAAAAAAGATATCCTCAAGAACAATTATGTACTTATTCAAAGAGGAAGAAGAAATTATTTCTTAGTGCGAATAATATAAAAAATATTTTCGTAGCTTTAAATTGTACAAAAGAATAACTTTTGAAGACGAAAAAAATAGCTGCCATAGATATAGGTTCTAATGCAATGCGCTTACTCATCAATAATGTGATAGAAGCCAATGGACAAACATTATTCAAAAAAGCAGCTATCATACGTGTCCCTATACGCTTAGGAACAGAAGCATTTACCCAACAAAAAATATCTACAGCCACAGCAAAACGATTAATACATGCACTTTCTGCCTATAAACATCTAATGGATGCCCATGGTGTAGAAACATACAAAGGTTGTGCTACCTCAGCACTACGAGAAGCTAAAAATGGACAAGAAATATTAGATGAGGCAAGAGTCAGAACAGGTATCAGAGTGAAGATAATCAGCGGAAAAGAAGAAGCCGCTATCATATATGCTACTCATTTTGAAAAAATGCTCAATCCTGAAAAAACATATCTCTATGTAGATGTAGGAGGAGGAAGTACAGAACTGACTATTTTCCACAAAGGCAAGGTTGTAGATTCTCAGTCTTTTAAAATAGGGACAATCCGGCTACTCAATAATATCGTCACACAAGAGAAATGGGATGAGCTAGAACAATGGCTGAAAAATAATATCAAATCGAATGAAATAGACTTGATAGGTTCTGGTGGCAATATCAATAAAGTATTCAAACTTTCTCGACAACCAAGCAATACACCACTCAACAAACATTATATAGACGATTATTTTCAACTTGTAAAAGCATACAGCTATGAAGAGCGAATCACAGAATTGGACCTCAATCCAGATAGAGCTGATGTAATCATTCCAGCTCTTGAAATTTTTACTACAATAATGAAATGGACAAATGCAGAACGTATTTTCGTCCCTAAAATTGG
>JBMZDS010000072.1:0-7080 GCA_049614465.1 Chitinophagales bacterium | reverse complement strand
ACCTCTCTGGACAGGACTCAACAATAGCGAACTAGGAATAATAGTAGATGAATGTATTGACGCACTTCTAAACACAGAAACAAAGATCATTTTAAAAGAGTCGCTTGAAACAAAAAAATTGTTTTTCATATTTGATTCATTGGATCTTTCATCTGGCGCTATTGCTCATGAGAATAATATTGTTTTTTACTTTGATAAAAACACTTTTGTCGGAGAATCAAGGCCTCTTATCTATAAAACCATATTGCATGAGTTGTTACATTGGTATCTTCCAAATGATAAGGATGGAGACAATCTGTGGTTAAATGAAGCTATACCCGAATATTTGTCTCTTAAAATATTATTAGAAAAAGAACTGATTACTAAAGATGTTTTTCTAGCTGAACTAGAAAGCAAACAAAGGCAAAGTATTCCCTATGAAAAATATACAATGCAAGATTTGTCTGTAAGCTTAAATACAAACCCATCTAACTATCAAAGCTTTTATACTAAAGGTGTCATTGTAGCATGGTTGTTAGATTTAATGATAGAAAAAGAAACGAATCAAGAATATGATTTCTTTGCTATAACACAAGGCAAAACAAGTAATATGGAAGAAGAAACACAAGCTAAACTAATGCAAGTCTTGTCAGATTTTCAAACAAAATATGAAATACATTCTTCTCCATTTGATTTTAATGAATACCTCAATGACCATAACATTCTCTACGAATATCAAAAAAACTATACTTTCTACTCTACCGAAAAAATATTACTTGATGAAACACTTATGATTGTAGAAAATGGAGGTTTTGAAGAAATATATAATGGGGATATACTCTTGTCTATCAATGGGAAAAAGTCTGCAAATGAAGTGAAAGATGAACTTAAGAATCCAACAAGTAATATTTTACGTATTGTAGTAAATAGAAGTGGAGAAAAAGTAAAAATTGACTTGCCTATTGGCAGTAAAAAAGCAAAAATCGTCTATCATAACTTTTCGTATATAGAATAAACTAAAAAGAAATCCCTGTACTCAGTGTCATGTACTGTGCAATAGAATAATGCGTCTTCATATTAACTCCTACAAAAAGTTTGTGATTGTGCTTTCCAAAATCAAGATAATAATAGTTGACACCTAGCTTAGCATAAATGGGCGCACCTCTGAATTCTTTATCAATAAGATAAGCCCCCAATAAAAAATAAATACTCGTCTTTCCAAGCAAGATCTCATCTGCCACAAATAGACTTAAGTCTGACGAACGAAATTTTAATTTATCCGTTTCTTCTGCAAAAAGCAATTTGTCATGCTCTTGCATATCAGTCGTCCAACTAGCTCCTACCCACACTTTATTGGCTACGGATGTATAGCGAGAATAATAAAAACTATGTACATAAATAGGAAACTTAGCACCACCTACAGTTTTATTCGTTGTTCCTACACTAAATTGATAATTGTATTCATTTCTTTTTTCTGGACTAGGTAGTGTGTCACTATACGTATATTGTCTGTCTTGAGTAAACGGAGAATATCGAACTCCCAATGTAAGTGCCGGTATATTAATGCCGAGATTTGGGCTTTGTGTCTTGGCATTAGAATAATGAGTAAATGTAAAGGCTAATGCCAAATCTACCCGCTCATGCACATGAAAATCAGCTCCAAATTTTAGCTGTGTTATATTATTTAGCTTCGAGCCAATGACGTTGTTCGTGCTATTATCATTAGGATGGTAAGGTTTGTCAAGCCAAGCTAAACCACTTCCCACTCGAAAGTAAGTGTCCGCTATTTTATTTCTATTAAACCAAAACTTAGCATGCGCATAAACACCATTAGCCGTACCAAAAACTGCTTTGTCACCAAAAAAAGAATGTATAAATGTGGCTCCTACTTCAGGATAATGTAGTTTTTGCTGCCATGGCTTATCGCCAAAATTTCGCACTGAAAAACCTGCTTCAAAATTATATGTAAACGCTGTGACATCTGGATCAAAACTAGCTGTATGTTTAAATATTTTACCAAAAGAACCATTCGCTTCTAGTACATATTTTGAAAAATCACGCTCAAAAAAATATTGATCTTGAGCAGATAAAAAACCAAGCATACAAACACAAAAAACAAATAAAATTCCTTTTTTCACATGCCAAAAATACAATTTCGTTAATGATTTGTAAAAGGAACTGCAAAATTCATTAGAAGACCTTATTTTTAGGAAGTGAAAAACAATCAAATAAGATTAGTAGTCCTTTTAGGTGTAGTGGCTATTATTGCCATTGTATCAGTACAAGTGTATTGGCTGCGTACAGCCTTCGACATTAAAGAACGTCAATTCAATGAAACAATACATTCTGCACTTATCAATGTCGCCAAAAACATCTCTACTAATGGAGAAAGCCTTTCAAACGAAGATATTGTAAGTCAGCTTTCAAGCGATTATTTCGTAGTCAATATCAATGATGTCATTGATGCCAATGTACTTGAATACTATTTGACCAATGAGTTTGAAAATCTACAATTGGAATTAGATTTTGAATATGCTATCTACGATTGTGGAAGCGACAAAATGGTTTATGGAGATTATATTAGTTTAGAAGATGGACGTCCTGAAAGTCCCACAACCAACCTAGCTACTTACAATGAATACATTTATTATTTTGGTGTCTATTTCCCAACCAAAGCTAATTTTGTTGTTTCAAATTTACGGTTAAGCCTTATTTTCTCTGTTATCCTTTTACTAGCCGTTGTGTTTTTTGGCTATGCAATGTATGTAATTTTGAAACAGAAAAAATTATCCGAATTACAAACAGATTTCATCAACAATATGACGCATGAGTTTAAAACACCTATTGCTTCTATAGGGCTTTCATCTGATGTATTGATGAAAAATGAAGTCTTAAAAAATGATGGCCGTCTCTCCAAATATGTCAAAATAATCAAAGAACAGACAGACAGACTAACAATGCAAGTAGAAAAAGTACTGCAAATAGCGAAAATACAAGGCGATGATTTGAAACTCCATCTTGAAGAAATAGATTTAATAAAAACGATCAATAGTGTGCAACGTAGTGCCGCTATCAATTATGAAAAGAAAGGTGGAGAGATAATTTTTCAAACCAAAGAATCTATTGCTATTATCAAAGCAGATAAATTACATTTGACCAATATTCTTTTCAATATTCTAGACAATTCACTCAAATACAATGAGAAAACTCCTCTTCTAAACATTAATCTAACTAAAAGTGGCAAGCATTTTGAATTGATAATAAAAGATAACGGAATAGGTATCAATGAAAAATACCTAAAACAAGTATTTGAACGATTTTTTAGAGTTCCTACAGGAAACATCCACAATGTCAAAGGATTTGGACTTGGACTTTTTTATGTAAAACAGGTCGTAGAGCAACATCGCTGGAAAATAATAATAGATAGTAAGGAAAATGAAGGAACTACAATAAAGATAAAGCTATGAAGACAAGAATTTTTTATGTAGAAGATGATGAAACATTGAGTTTCATAACACAAGATCAGTTATCTGAAGAAGGATTTGAGGTAATACATGTAGCAGATGGAAATGCAGCTATTGACTTATTCGATGCCGAAAAATATGATTTAGCTATTTTAGACATCATGCTTCCCAATGCAGATGGTTTTGCTATAGCCGAAAAGATACGAGAACAAAGCATGGATATTCCTATTCTTTTTCTTTCTGCCAAATCGCTTGAGGAAGATAGATTGAAAGGTTTTTCTATAGGTGCAGACGATTATCTGACGAAGCCTTTTAGCATGGATGAACTGATAATGAAAATAAAAGTATTTGTCCGAAGAAACAAAATCAATCAATTTACAGAAAACAAAACGTTTAGTGTCGGAGATTTCGTACTAAACGCTAGTGATTATATGCTTAAATCTGCTGGTTTTGCAAAAGAGCTGACTCAAAAAGAAGCTGCTTTATTACAAATGTTTATCGAAGGAAAAAATCAAACAATAAAACGAGAAGACATATTGATACGTCTTTGGGGCAAGAACGATTACTTTCTGGGAAGAAGCCTTGACGTTTTTATCTCACGCCTGCGCAAATACCTTTCTACAGATGAAAGCCTTAAAATTCATACGGTAAGAGGAGTCGGTTTTCGACTAGAAGACGACATAAAATAATAAACTCATGGCGTATAGCGAACAACTAGCAGATAGAATACGACAACGGCTCACACATGCAGGACTTGTGGTGGAAAAAAAGATGATGGGCGGACTGATTTTTATGGTTAATGATAAAATGTGTATCGGCATTCATATAGATAAGACTGCTCAAGAAGATAGATTGATGGTCAGAGTAGGTAAACTGCCTTATGAAGAACTTTTACAAAAAGAAGGAGCAAAAGTGATGGATTTTACGGGAAAAGTAATGAGAGGTTTTTTGTTTATTGAGCCAGATGGGTTTGACCTAGAAAAAGACCTTGATTTTTGGATTGAAAAAGCGTTAGATTTTAATAAGTTGATACCTAATAGCAAATAAAATTATAGAAACGGGCATTTAAGTACCCGTTTCTATAATTCTAATTTTTTAGTATAAAAAATAGTGTCTGGAAACAGCTTTTTTGCATCGTATAAAAACTTAATAACATCTTCTTGGATATCTATATTACGCAGCTTTTCAATTTCAATTTTATCAAAACCATCAAAATTTTCAATGGCAATATTCAATTGTCTTTTTAGCTTTAATAGGATATCTTTACTATTTTCCAAATTAATGTAGTTTATTAGTTAACTGTTTATATATAGTTATTTTAATTAATTTTTTTTAGAAAGCAAATATTAATATCAGGGAAAAAATAATAAAATTATGATTTAACTGATTATCATTCTAAAACCTACGTTCAATCGTATAAAGAATCAAATCTTCTAGACTATCACGTGCAGGACTAGGCGCAAATGTTTTTAACAATTCTATTGCTTGCTCTTTATACTCATTCATGCGTTGGATGGTATAATTGAGCCCTTCGCTATTTTTAACAAATTCGATGACTTCCTGAACTTTGTGCGACTTTTGATTATCATTTTTGACAATATTGATAATACGACTACGGTCTTTTTTACTAGCATTGGACAAAGCATGAATAAGAGGAAGCGTCATTTTTCGTTCTTTGATATCTATTCCTCTAGGTTTCCCTATTTCTTTTTCACCATAATCAAACAAATCATCCTTTATCTGAAAAGCAATTCCTATCGTTTCACCTAGCTTATGTACTTTATCTATTATTGTCTGATCTTCAGTAGCACTCGCTGCCCCCATAGCGCAAGCGGAAGCTATCAATGAAGCTGTTTTTTTCTTTATAATATCAAAATACACATCTTCTTTAATATCTAGTTTTCTTGCTTTTTCGAGTTGTAGCAATTCTCCTTCACTCATTTCTTTGACAGAGTTAGACAAAATTTTGAGCAACTGAATTCGATTGTTTTCTATAGAAAGCAGTAAACTTTTAGAGAGTAAATAATCGCCTACAAGAACAGCTATTTTATTTTTCCATAGTGCATTGATAGAGAAAAAACCTCTACGTTCTATTGCATCATCTACCACATCATCATGTACCAATGTTGCTGTATGTAACAACTCTACCAATGATGCGCCTATATACGTTGCTTCTTGCACACCTCCACATAATTGTGCAGACAAAAAAACAAACATAGGACGTACCTGCTTGCCTTTTCGCTTGATGATATAGTTAGTCACTCTATCGAGTAGTGGCACTTCACTTTTCATTGCTTCTTTGAAGTGCGCCTCAAACTCTACAAGTTCTTTTTCTATAGGTTTTTTTATGTCGTCTAGCCTTGAAGCCATTTAGGGAGAAATATAATTTATGCGAAAGTACGATTTTTATCACAGCCCATAAATCGCTCCATACTTTTTCTCTGCATAAGCCATAAAATAATCAAAATTGAGAGATTCACCAGTCGCTTTAGTACACAATTCTTGTGGTGTATAAAAACGTCCATGCTGATAAATATTTTCTCTTAGCCATATCAATAATGGCTGCATATCTCCTTTTGCTATTTTTGCTTCAAGATTATCGATTTTTTCACTTGCTTTTGCAAAAAACTGCGCTGCATAAAAACTTCCTAATGAATACGTAGGAAAATACCCAAAACCTCCATGCGCCCAATGTACATCTTGCAATACGCCTACTTTATCAGAAGGGACATCTATTTTCAAGTACTTTTTGTAGGCTTCGTTCCATATTGTAGGCAAATCTTTTACTTCTATTTCACCTAGAATCAGTTTTTTCTCTATCTCGTAGCGTATCATAATATGAAAATGATATGTCAATTCATCGGCATCTGTACGCACAAGTGAAGGCTTTACAATATTGACTCCTTTGTAAAAATCTTCTAACGAAACAGCTTGCAAATTAGCTGGAAAAGCAGTCTGTAGCTTTCCATAATTGTGCTGCCAAAAAGCCATAGAACGAGCAACATTGTTTTCATACAATCGAGATTGACTTTCATGAATACCTAGTGAGACAGCATCACCACAAGGCAAACCATATTGTGCTACAGGCATCCCCTGCTCATAAAGTGCGTGTCCAGCTTCATGCGCACAACTCCATGTCATATCATAAAAATTATTCTCATCGACACGTGTAGTGACACGACTATCTAGTGGGCTAAAACTCGTAGAAAAAGGATGCTCTGCTATATCCTGTCTTCCAGCATCTATATCATAGCCCAAAAGCGATAACATATCCATACCAAAATCCCATTGTTTATCTTTTGGAAAATGCTTGTACATAAAGGAATCATCTGATTTTTTAGCTGCAAAAACCTTTTCTATAAAAGGAGTAAGTTTTGCTCTCACATCAGCAAAAAGTGTATCTATCTCACTGACTTTTGCACCTGGCTCATAATCACCCATCAAAGCATTGTATGGATGCTCTTCGTAGCCATATATCTCTGTCTTTTCTCGTTGTATCTCCACCATTTTTTCTAATGGCTTTATGTACACCGAAAAATCATCTTGTTTTCTTGCTTCTATCCATGCATGAAATGCTTCTGATGTTGCATCTGACAGTTTTACTACAAAATCCGTTGGTAATTTTTTCTTTTTTGCA
>JBMZDS010000071.1:0-7129 GCA_049614465.1 Chitinophagales bacterium | reverse complement strand
AGCCTTTTATGAACTTGGAGAAATAGAGACTTGTCAGTCCCTGCTCACAAGTACAGACCAAATTCTCAATAGAAAAGGAATCCTAGCGTATCATAAAACTGTTTTCAAAAATTTCATCAAAAATTGCAAGCAACTTATACTTGTGAACCAATTTGATAAAAAAGCGAAGCATGAACTAAAAACATCTTTTACTGAAAACAAGCAATTGATAGATAAAGCTTGGTTGGTTGCAAAACTTGAAAATAGAAAGGCGAAACATTAGTCACGTGTTTCGCCTTTCAACCTATTTACAAAATTCTATTATCGAATAAACAACAATTCTCTATACTTTGGTAATGGCCAGAGTTTATCATCTACCACTAACTCCAATTTGTCTGCATGATAACGAATTGTATCAAAATATGGACGAACTTCATCACAATATGAAATTGCCTTTTCTTCGGCATGTTCTATCTCATTTGCTTTTTTACGTGCTTCTATCATTGCTGCTACATTTTCTTCTATAGCATTGATGTGTTTAGAGATATCTTTTATCAATGTCAATTGTGATTTCATGCTCGCCTTATCCATACCTAACTCTTTCAAGCCTGTTGCATTAGCAATCAATCTATTTTGATACAATACTGCTGCAGGCAGAATATGATTCAGTGCCAATTCGCCTAAAACTCTACCTTCGATTTGAATTTTCAAAGTATAGTTTTCGTAGTAGATTTCTGTACGTGCTTCTATCTCTACATCAGTAAAAATATTATTCTTGACAAATACTTCTTTAGCAGATTTTGTATTGTAAAATTTCAAAGCATGAGCAGATTTTTTGACATTAGACAAACCTCTTTTTTCTGCTTCTACTTCCCATTCATCACTATAATTATCTCCTTCAAAAAGGATATTTCTTGATGATGTGATGTATCTTCTAATTACTCTCAAAATAGCACCATCTTTCTTCTCGCCTTCTTTGACTAATGCATTTACTTCTTTCTTGAATTCCAATAATTGATTAGCCATGATAGTGTTCATCACAGTCATTGGTGAAGAACAATTCGTAGTAGAACCGACTGCTCTAATCTCAAATTTATTGCCTGTAAATGCAAATGGAGAAGTACGATTTCTATCCGTATTGTCTAGTAATACATCAGGAATTTGATTGTGAATATCTAGTTTCAAATTGGCATTTGCTTCTTCGTCAGATTTTCCATGTTTCACTCTTTTTTCTACTTCATCGAGCACAGCAGACAAGTGCGAACCAATAAATACAGAAATAATAGCAGGTGGTGCTTCATTAGCTCCTAATCTATGATCATTTCCTGCCGAAGCAATAGCGGCACGTAACAAATCTGCATGCTCATTTACGGCTTTTATCACATTGACAAAGAAAGTCAAGAAAAGTAAATTTGTTTTTGGTGTTTTCCCTGGAGAAAGCAGATTTTTCCCTGTATCAGTACTCAGTGACCAGTTATTATGTTTTCCAGAGCCATTGATACCTGCATATGGCTTTTCGTGCAATAAGACTTTCAATTTATGCCTTTTCGCCACACGCTCCATCACATCCATTATCAACTGATTGTGATCGACTGCAATATTTACCTCTTCATACATTGGCGCTAATTCAAACTGACTAGGCGCAACCTCATTGTGACGAGTTCTCACTGGAATACCAAGTAGATGAGCTTCTTTTTCAAAATCCAACATATATGCGTATGCTCTTTCTGGAATCGTACCAAAATAATGATCGTCCAATTGCTGTCCTTTGGCAGGTGCATGTCCTACTA
Source organism: Chitinophagales bacterium (assembly GCA_049614465.1). Taxonomy (GTDB): domain Bacteria; phylum Bacteroidota; class Bacteroidia; order Chitinophagales; family UBA8649; genus JBMZDS01. Next base: position 5,360 of record JBMZDS010000071.1, on the reverse strand, counting down.
CTGTACGACCACTCAATACTAAATCTGGACGTGCATAAAACATCGCTTCATCTACCAAAAAATATTCTTGCTCCCAACCTAATGTTGGTGTTACTTTTGTCGCATGACGATCAAACATGTTGACAACTGGCAACGCAGCTTTTTCCAAAAACTGAATAGACTTTAACAATGGTGCTTTATAATCTAAGGCTTCTCCTGTATACGATATAAATATAGTCGGAATACAAAGCGTGATACCATCACCTATCGCCATAATAAAAGCTGGAGAAGTAGGATCCCAAGCAGTATAACCTCTTGCTTCGAATGTCTGACGAATTCCTCCATTAGGAAATGAAGATGCATCTGGTTCTTGCTGTACAAGAGAACCTCCACTAAATGCTTCTATTCCCTCACCCGTATCTGTAGGCTCAAAAAACGAATCATGCTTCTCTGCTGTAGCTCCTGTCAATGGCTGAAACCAATGCGTATACGATTTTGCTCCTTTCTCTATCGCCCAAGCTTTCATAGCTGCTGCTACTTGATCTGCTGTTGCTCTATCTATTTTTTCTCCTGACGAAATAGCGGCTTTTACTTCTTTAAAAGCCTGATTGGACAAATACTTTCGCATCGTCTCATCTGTAAAAACATTTTCTCCGTAGTATTCTGAAATTCTATTGGCAGGCAGATTAACTTCTACTCTTTCTCTATCTATAATAGATTGAACCAATTCTTGACGCGCATTCTTCATATCACTAAATATTTTTTAAAAATTTCAGCAAAAATACATTCAAAAACTACTTTTAATTAAAAATTTATCAGAAATTTTCAACAATCGACTTAATTAACATGAAAATTAAGCTACTTTTTAAAGTTTTACTTTTCTTAAGGAAGAAAAATTACAAAAAATCTATCCGATTTAAAATTAAGCTATATTTACCGCATCGAATTTATAGAAAACATAGACTTTGCGCTTTTCCATTTTATCAATGGTACTTTATCTAATTCTTTTTTTGATTGGCTAATGCCTATTGTTCGCAATAAAATGACTTGGATTCCACTATATGTAATTGTTTTTGCCTTTTTGCTTTACAAATACAAATGGAGAGGACTTTGGATAGCTGTTTTTGCCATTGGAAGTATTGGATTGGCAGATGGAATAAGCAGTCATATATTCAAGCCACTTTTTGCACGTATTCGCCCTTGCAATCTTCCAGAACTTGCAGACAATATAAATATAGTATTAAGTTATTGTTCAGGCGGATTTAGCTTCACTTCCTCTCATGCCGCCAATCATTTTGCATTAGCAAGTTTCTTTGGATTTTTCTTTTATAAAAATATCAAATGGCTTTGGATGACAACCTTTTTTTGGGCAAGTCTAATTTGCTTTGCACAGGTGTATGTTGGCGTTCATTTTCCTACTGATGTCCTAGTTGGCGGATTATTAGGAATTTTGATAGGATTTGTTTGCAATATTCTAGGCAAAAAACAGTAAAACCGTAAATTAGCACAAATTCACTACCCCAATGGAAGATTACGCTTTAGCTCTATTATTTGCGATTCCCCTTTTTACTGTATTAGTCTTTATCGAGATAATAGCTGCCTATATCATGAAGAAAGATGTGATATACAGTATAGATACTGTGGCGAGTCTCAGTTCTGGAATTACCAATATTCTAAAAGATGTCTTGAAGATTACGCTCATCATTTTTAGTTATGATTTTTTGTATTCTAATTTTCATTTTATCAATATAAAATCAAGTTGGATTTTAATAGTCATTACCTTTATTTGGAAAGATTTTGTGGGATATTGGGTACATAGGTTTGAGCACAAAGTCAATTATTTTTGGAATAGACATTTGATTCATCATTCTAGCGAAGAGTTTAATCTCGCTTGTGCGCTGCGTCAATCCATTTCTACATTCACGAGTATTTTTACTGTTTTTTATTTACCATTAGCCATTATAGGTGTACCTACAGAAGTAATGGGAACAGTTGCTGCAATTCATCTTTTTGCACAGTTTTGGTATCATACAAGATTGATCAATCGCATGGGTTTTCTAGAACATATCATCGTTACTCCATCACACCATCGAGTGCATCATGCTATCAATGACGAATATTTAGACAAAAATTTTAGTCAGATATTTATCATTTGGGATAAATGGTTCGGTACTTTTCAAGAAGAAATGGATAGTGTACCTGCAGTTTACGGCATAAAACGAGCTTCTGGCACATGGAATCCTGTTTTTATCAATTTTCAGCATTTATGGTTGATTATTCAAGATACATGGCGCGCTGAAAAATGGAAAGACAAGTTTTTAATTTGGTTTATGCCAACAGGCTGGCGACCAGCAGATGTAGAAGCTAAATACCCTGTAGATTATGTCAAAAACCCTTACGAACAAGTGAAATATAGGCCAAAAACATCTAAATGGTTAGATAGCTGGGCATGGATACAGATGTTTTTCAATACAAGTTTAATGTTATTTCTCTTTTATAAAATAGCAGATATAGGTAGTCCTGATATGTATATTTATGGATTTTTCGTATTCTTCTCTGTGTTTAGTTATTCATTTCTGATAGACAGAAGTATACATGCTTGGTGGATAGAGTTATTAAAATCTGCCATTGGGATAGCATTGATTTATCACTACGGAGGATGGTTTAGCATAGATCAATTTTTACCTTTTGGTACTATATTCGTAGCGAGTTATTTCATTTTGTCAGCTGTAGTTGTATTTTTATTTGTACAATTTGATATCAAAAAGACAGTTCGATAACTACTGCCTAAAATCACACAAAGAATATGGAACAAATAGAATGGCGAGTAAAAAAATTTGAAGAGCTTACAAGACTCGAACTATATGACATGATGAATCTTAGACAAGTTGTGTTTGTCGTAGAACAAGACTGTCCATATATAGATGCTGACTACAAAGATTTAAAATCTTGGCATATCATGGGCTATATCGATGGTAAACTAAAACTATATACCCGATTGGTTTTTCCGTCTATTTCTTACAAAGAACCTTCGATAGGTAGAGTTGTTTCTTGCCCAAGTATTCGTAGACAAGGATATGGCGTACCATTGATGCAGAAATCAGTAGAAATTCATGATGAAAAATATCCCAATCAAGGCTGTCGTATTTCTGCCCAGACTTATTTGATTCCGTATTATAGTACTTTTGGATTTGAAGTATGTAGTGAAGAATATCTCGAAGATAATCTACCGCATCATGAGATGATTAGAAAGTAAGAAATATACTAACTATTGTACCAGTTCAGCTTCATGATTTGTAATGCATAAAGACTAGGATTTTCTTTTTTCAATTCATTTTCAGCCCATCGTCTACCCCACTTTGCTATCCATCTGTATAGCGGATTTGAATTTGCTTTGAGCAATTTTATTTTCCTTCTTAAATCATCCTTCAATTGGATATCCGTTTCAAGATTTTTCAAGTTTGCAATTGCTTTTTGTTGTTTTTCGATAAAAACAGATTTATCATCTAATCCCTTATGAAGAACAGGATTGTCAATATGAGTTATACCTATATTTTCCTTTTCCAATGCAATACCAAACAAAGTGTCTTCATGTCCATATTCTGCAATACGCTCATCAAATTTTATCTGCTCAAATGTACTTTTGTAAATAGCAAAACAATTGGTCATAAATGAAGCATAAGAAGATTTTTCGCGAATAGTAAAAGGCTGCATTTCCTTATTTACTCCATAATTCCAATGCAATTGTTTCTGTTTATTTTCAGGAGGAATAGCCTCATATTTATGTCCGCCTACGACTACATTTTCAGAAGTCAAATGCTCAAAATATGTCTTTAAAAAGTTTTTATCCTGCACCATTACATCACAATCCATGATGATGCATTGCTCATATTTTGCTTTTTCAAAAAGGAGATTACGAATCTTGCTTCGCCCTACATTTTTTGACAAAAGATGAAAAGAAACTTCGGGAAACTCTACTATTTTTCGATTGAGATATGCATTGCTCAAATCAGAACAATCATCTATCAATACAATCTCGAACTCTTTGCTCAGCAAAAATGCCTGTTCATACAGCTGCTCGACTAACGCACGTATATCATAATTGTATACAGGTATAAGTATAGAAAACGACATAAAACTAGATAGAAATTACTTCATTTTCGACCAAAGCACCATTGTAACATCGAATAATACGACCATTAAATTTTTCGATAATCGTATAGTTATGTGTTGCCATCAATATTGCCGTATTCAGTTCTTTATTGATTTGAATAAGGAGTTTCATGATTTCGTCAGAAGTATCAGGATCAAGATTTCCTGTAGGCTCATCTGCAAGAATCAATGGCGGTTCATTGAGCAATGCACGAGCGACTACTACACGCTGCTGCTCTCCACCAGAGAGTTCGTGCGGCATTTTGAAATGCTTAGTAGCTAGCCCCACTTGTCCTAGTACTTTGTCAATTCTATCTTGCATTTTCTTTTTCTTCTTCCAGCCTGTAGCCTCCAATACAAAAAGCAAATTTTCATTGACGCTTCTGTCCATCAACAACTCAAAATCTTGAAATACAATCCCCAAATCTCTACGCAAATAAGGCACTTGTTTTGCTTTCAATTTTGCCAAATCAAATTCTGTGACTTTCCCTTTTCCTTTGGTCAATGGTAATTCTCCGTATAAGGTCTTAAGTAAAGATGATTTTCCACTACCTGTCTTCCCTATCAAATAGACAAATTCGCCTTGTTTGATATCAAGATTGACATCACTCAATATTAGTGAATCGCCTTGATAAATATTGACACTTTCGAGTGAAAGTATTTTCTTGTTTTCTACTGGAGCTGGTTGATTTTCTTCCATTGGTCAAATATAGATAAAAAGGGATTATTTCTTGTAGTTGTTTATTAGTTTACATACAACTAGAAAAATCAAAGCCATTCCTCCAAAAATTAAGTATGTTGTATAGTTTTCATCTTCTTCACATTCACTTTTATCGTAGGGCAAATACTGAATAAATGATTCATTAGATTCGTTCAAATCATTACTAACTTTTTCATACTGATTGACTAAAATTCCATTTTTGATGACAAAGTGGTTATATATTCCATCATTAGGGGATATCATATATTTTGTGTTTAACGTACAAGTTGACCAATAGGCAAAAACACCCTTTAATGAAGTATAATCTTCAAATAATATTTCAATATCAAATGGGTTCTCAACTATTTCTTCTTGTAAATGTGGAGGCGTAAGATTTATCAAAAATAACGAATCATCCATTATAGCCCATGTTCCTTTATACCCTCTCCAACAATTAGATTGAATAATAGATATCTCAGGTAAAAAATCTGTGTTTTTTTCTAATATGGGATTTAAGGGATATTCTTCA
>JBMZDS010000070.1:0-7212 GCA_049614465.1 Chitinophagales bacterium | reverse complement strand
TAAAGAATATATAAACATTCAAGTTTTTTAGTGCTTAGATTTTTTAATTTTGTTCGAACTTATAGTGACCAAATGCTTCTAAAATTATAGAAAAGTAACGTCATTGCCAGCTTGACTGGTAATCTCATATCATTATGACGAGATTCCAGATAAATTTCTCCATTTCATTACAAAATTTTCTGGAATGACGACTTTACTCAAATTTTTAACGAAACAAATGACTCTTGTTTGAGCCATTCCAGCCTGCCTGACTTTCGTAGTCTACATAGTAAATCGTGACATCAGCCTGTGATTCGTAGTCTACAAAATAGATAGAAACATCTGCTTGACTTTCATAGTCAACCATATACCAAAGTCCATCTTCGTCAGCTTGACTTTCGTAGTCTACCCAATACACACTCAAATCAGCTTGTGATTCGTAGTCTACGACATAAACAGAAACATCAGCTTGTGATTCATAATCTACTTCATATACAGATTGTGCTGATAATGTATTTCCAATGATTGCTATTGCGAAAGCAAAGACGAAAGTTATGATTTGTTTTTTCATTACAGTTTTTTTTAGGACTTTAAGATAGTGAAGTTATTTAAAATATTCAAAATCATCACCCAACTTTAGATAACTTCATTATTTTAGATGATATTCTTTTAATTTTCCTAAAGGTTTTTGTTCGATAGTTCCAATTTTAAAATTCATTTCTTTGGCTACTTTTTGAAGTTGTGGCGCAAAATAATGGGCAATTGAGCCTATGAAATGTACAGGATAATCATTTATTTCATCAAGACGGATCAAATGATTGGTGGCGAAATCTCTAAAACTATTGAGGACGATTTCTTCAATAATAACATTGTTTATGTTTTTTGTACAAAAACGAGTGAATTGTGCTAAGTAGCGATTAGGAAATGATTTTTTGTATACATTTTCTAACAATTCATCTTTAGTGATATTATACATTTCAAAAAATGCTTTTTCGAGCTTATCAGGTAGTTGTTTGTAGAAAACTTTGCGAAGCAATGCTTTAGCGATATGTGTTCCGCTTCCTTCATCGCCTATGATATAGGCAAGCGATGAATATTTTTTATGAATCTCTTTTCCGTCAAAAATGCGAAATGATGCACCTGTCCCTAGTATGCAAGCAATGCAAGGTTTATTCTCCGCAAGAGAAAATACTGCGCCTTCAATATCTGTTTTAATCATTACTTCAGCTTTGATAAAAAAATCACCTAATTCATTGGCTAACCAAAGTGCTTTTTTCATGTCAGAACAACCTGCTCCATAAAAATGGACTTCTTGGATGTTATCAATGTGTTTTGATAATTTGCTCTCATCCAAAGCATCGAAAATATCTTCTGTATTTACAAAAAATGGATTCATGCCAATAGTGTTTACTTCTACGATTGTTTCTCCATTTTTATCAAAAAGTAACCAATCTGTTTTCGTAGAACCACTATCTGCTATTAATATCATGTTACGAAAGTAAGTTTTTTTACTTGATTTCCACTGCTATAATTGCTACCCTTCGTTCTGCTGCTGCTTTAGGGTTGAATATTGATTCGGTCGTGTTATTGTAGTCGTCTGAAATACCTACAGGAGCAGTTTCTTCACCAAAAGGAGCATTTTCAAATTGTAGATAACCACTGTTATAGTAGCTTTGTAGTATACCATTGTTCCAATCTAAAAGATAATTTTCAAGACTAACTATTCTACGATGAGCTAGATTGATATTGTAATCATTGAGTGCAAGGGGACTACAGTATCCTTCTATGGTAAGTTTGATTTTTTTGCTTTGCAAAGCTTCATAGACGGCTTGCGCATAAATGTCAAGATTTTGCCAACCCTTATCTACTTTTTCGGAGAAGAATGAAGATAAAGCAAGTGTATTACTATAAGTAACAAAATATTCTGGCTTGACTTTCATATAGTCTGTGTAGCATTGTTCGTACGAGAGTGAAGTGTATTTGCTTGTCGTTTTGGGGTTAGGTTCATCATTGTGAAAATAAACCGTGACAGGCAGCATTTCAACCAAAGTATTTGGAATCGTATCACTGGAAGTTGGGACGGTATCCAAAACAATAATAGTCGTATCAGGCGGAGGAATACATTCCGAAATGTCAAAGTTATAGATATCAAAACAACAAGAGGCACCTTTCAACTGATATGAATCTTCTCTATTACTGCTTAAATATCCATTTTTGTCATCAGAAAAATAGAGATATTGATCATTGGCAGATGTGTTGAGTGGTTGCCCTACATTTTTAGCGGAAGAATATGTGGTGTTCTCTTTTTCGGCTTTAAAAATATCAAATCCTCCATAGCCATAATGCCAGTTGGAGCTGAAGTATAACGTATTGTCGTTTTCGAGATAAAATGCAGTAGTTTCATCTCCTTTTGTGTTGATTTCAGTCCCAAGATTGATTGGGATATCAAATTTTCCAAAGTCAGTTTCAGTTGCTTGCCAAATATCTAATCGCCCTTTTCCACCTTCTCTATTTGAAGAAAAAAGAAGCTGAGTCGTCCCTTTATCATCAATATAGACCATTGGTTGTGTCTGCGTATAAGCGACTTGATTGATATTGAGTGGAGTAGGAGATGACCATGTCGCATTTTCAAATTTTGATACATATATATCACAGCGTTTTTCGTAGCTATCTGTATATTCTGTTTCGCAGGCAGTAAAGTAAAACTCATCTTTTTCTGCTAAATAAAACCCGTTGGCAATATCTAGGCTATCATTTTTTAAAAAATCAGGAGCTGTATTTTTATTTGCATCCAATTTATCACCATTGATGCTGTATGTATTTACCCAAGCACGATAATTTTGTTCGTCATTATTTTCAGTATTTTGAAAAGTACTGATTTGTATTGTATTATCTTTAAATAGAGTCGCTCCAAAATCTGAATAGCGCGAATTGATAGGTTTACCAAGATGTATGATATTTGTTGCATCGCTACCATCTGCATTGTCTTTTGCCCAGTAGCATGAAGCGATTTCTTGTGTTGCTTTTGCAAAAAAGTAATCGTCTTCTCGATAGCCTATTGTAAATTTTTTGAAGTAAGTAATTGCATTAGTGTAGTTGCCATTGGCTTTTTCACTTTCTCCTAGATAATAATTTGCGAGTAAAAAATCTTTATCATTTTTGACCTTTTTAAGTGATTTTACAGCTTCTTTATAATCTTTCAATTCGTAGTATGAAATCCCTGTTTTGTAGTGACTTTCTTTATGATTTTTATCGTATTTGAATACATTTTTATAATGACTGATGGCTTCAAAATAGTCATGATTTTCAAAGGCGGTATTGGCAGCTTTGATGAACTGATTTTTACTTTGCGCACTTAGATTACTTATGCATAAGAGAATGATGAGCAATGTCAAAAAATGATATAGAAGTCTTTGCTTTTTCAAAATACGAAACATTTAAGTTTTCTCTTCTCATCAAATTTTTCAACCTTCTTTATTGTATAAACTATTCCTATTTCGGTTGCGCCATAGGTATTGGTTGCTTTTTTCAAGTCAGAAGTATTGATGTCATAGCTAAAACCCGCTGTGATTTGATTGTGCTTATATTGAATGATAAAACTTGCAGCATCTTGCCATCTGTAATACGAGCCTAGACTAATTCCTTTTTGAACTGGTTCATTTTTTACAAAATAATAAGTTGCTATTGTTCCAAAAATATGTTCACTTTTTTGCTGTTGTTCTTGAAAGAGATAGTCAAGTTGTATTTCCCATTTGTCTTTTATTGGAATAAGCATTTGAGCAGAGTTTGTGACTCGTTTTTCTAGTTGAATACTTTGGCTGTCATCAAGCAGCGTCTCCTCTATAGTATTGAGATGATGAATGCCCATTCCGATGCCAAATTTCAGTCCATTTTCGTTTTTAAATTCTAGATGAAATCCAGTACCAATATCAAGATTAGAAAAGTTGAGGTTAGTAAAATTTTCATTTATGGGAGCATTAGGATTAAATCCATCTGAAGTGAATTGACTATCAAAATGTAGATTTGTCAAGTCGAGCGATTTTCGGATATATCCTATATAAAAAGCAGGACTCAATTGTAGTCGAAAAGATTGAATTGGAATAGAAAAATGATAGGCTATCGGAATTTGTGTATAAAGCGTTTGATATTTTCCATCGCCAGTTTGATCAAAATTGAGATACAATCCACTCCCCAAAACATGTTGTTTGTTTTGTGATTGTAAAACTTTCAAGTCAAAAGATGCTCCTAGCGTATTGTAGGGAACTTGAATAGTCGCCCATTGATTGCGGTAGAGTGCTGCAAAACGATAATTCCCATCGAAATCTCCGGCAAAAGCGGGACTTTTTTGTAATGGTTGTAGTGTATGTTGAGTGAAATGTACATCTTGACTTTTTCCTGCAAAATAACAAGAGAAGAGAATGAAAAGTAGCGATATATATTTGTTCGTTTTCAAATTATCGTATCAGTGTTACATTTCCTTTGATAAAAAAATCATCTCCACTAGGGCATTTTCCTTCTGCATACCATGCAAAAGAAGTCGGGCTCATTTCCATTCCATTAAATTTACCATTCCATCCTTCATTGGTATCGTAGGTTTCAAATACGAGCTGTCCCCACCTATCATATACAGCAAAGTAAAAATCATCAATTGGTAATGTACTTCGGACATAAAAATCATCATTATTGCCATCATTGTTAGGTGTAAAAGCATTGGGAACATACAACGTACCTTCTATACAATCAGGATAAATAACATGGACAGTTACAGTATCCTTATTTGGGCATTCTCCATTTTCTACACGTACGATATAGTCTGTCGTTTCTGTAGGAAAAGCAAATGGATTTTCAATATTAGTTGTGCTTAAAGTTGAGTTTTCATCCCAAGCAAATACATTGACATCGATAGATGTAGCTAGTAATTGAGTACTGTCACCTACAATAATTGAATCGGGATTAGCCGTAGCTTCGATATCAGGCAAATCTGTAATGACATATAGAAAAATACTATCGACTGTTTCGCAGCCATTTTCATCAGTCGCTTGTGCATATATCCATAAAGGTTGAGTAGGACGTATGACTAAGTTGGGGAGACCCTGTCCGCTTTCGATTATATTTTCAGGAGACCAAGTATAGAGTACTCCATTTTGCGGAAACCCATGAATACTGACGGTGTCAAATGCACAAACGCTATCTCTTGAACTGATATCAATCATTAATTCTTCGATTTTTACAGGCTGAATGAGTGTGTCTGAACAATTGTCAAAATTAGCGATAAGCGTATAAGTAGTATCATTGGGAGGATTTGCAAAAGGATTGGCTATCGTAGATGATGATAGGAAATCTGTGGGTGTCCATTGGTATGAAACCCCATTGCTAGGAGAAACACCAATTTGAACAGAATTTCCAAGACAAGTAGTCACCGTATCAAGCAGTGTAGAAGAGTTGCCGATAATGGTTATTTGCCTAGTCAGTGAATCTTTAAAATTGCAGGAAGTAGAATCTATGGCCAGTAATGAAATCGTATACGTTCCTGATTCTTCAAATGAAAAATCTAAGTGATAACTTTCAATAATGCTATCATTGACTTGCCAGATAAAAAGGGATTGAGATGTGTCATTGAAAGCTGTGCTACTTGTATTTTGAAAATTCAAATCGACTGGTGCACAACTAAAATCTGGAATGGTGAAATCTGCAATAATAGAAGGAGGAAGGAAATCATATTTGACTAAGCCAAGATTGCATCCGCCATTGCTATTATTTGTCCATATTCCAATAGAATCTGCGGGAACTGTTGGAAAGTCTTGATTACTAGGGCAATTATTACATGTAGGGCAGCCTGCACATATTGCTTGATAAATTACTCCTTTTCTGTCAAATCGACTTGTGCCTCCATCTACATGCTCTCTACTGATTTCCCCACCAAAATAGGAGCCGTATTGTAAAGATGAAGCATCATCACGGAGTACCATGAAGTAAAAATCTTGATTGTCAGTCGAGCTATCAAGAGCATCTGCGGTAACATCTAAACCAGCTGTACCATTGACTTGGCCATTACCCACATTAGGGCTTCCCCAACCTGAAAGGAAAATTTGGTTACATAAGTCAACTAAAAAAGCTGTTGGTGATATGTCAGGAGTACCTTGCCCATCACCAAAGCGAGTACTCCAAATCACATTGGCAATATCTTCATCAAATTTTGTAATCATTTGACCCCCAGCAGGATTATTATAAACGGCATTTTCTACGAGAAGTCCACTATCTCCATTCGTTTGCCCAAAGATGTGTACTTGATTATCATTATTAATATCTACAAAATAAATCTGATCATATGCAGGGGTACCTAAATAAGTACTTTGTAAAAGCCCTGTGCCTGTGCTGTGGAATCTTGCAATAAACCCATCAGCTTGTCCTCCTTGAAAATCACTTTCATATGCATTTATAGCAGTAAAATCATCAGAATGCGTTCCTCCTGCTATTATGATATTTTTAGTGGTATCTATGGCAAGCGAATATGCTGCATCATCATCAGAACCACCTAGATAAGTACTCCATAGTATTTGAGTCAGATTTTCATCCATTTTTACTACCACAGCATCCAAACCGCCTGCATGCGTATTCTGAAAACCATCTACTATAGGAAAATCATCAGAAGCTGTACAAGTTGCGATAAATACATTGTCATCGGCATCTATTTCTATCTCTCCTCTTACCTCATCAGCATAGTTGAAAGTAGTAAAGCCAGAATCATTAAGTCCATCATTTGCTGAACCACCTAGATATGTGGAAGAAAGTAAAGCAGTTCCATCTACACTCAATCGAGAAACAAAAATATCAGAACCATTGCCATATGTAGCTCCAAGTCCTCCGTATGTTACAGCAGAGCCACCATTGTAGCTTGTATCTATTGCAGGCATTAATGTGTCTATAGGGAAGTCAGGAGAAGATGTCGTTCCAAAAATGTACAATTCATCACGACTATTGACGATAATACTATGTGGTAGTTCTGTGTCATTTCCTCCTAGATAAGTCGCATAAATACGATTGAGTCCATCACTTGTATATTTTGAAATACCAACATCAGTACTTGCGCCATTAAAATCGATATCATAAGCTCCTGCAGTAGTGATATAGCCTTGTGCAAAGACAGAACCTGCACCAAATGCGTTACCTTCAGAATCATATGTCGCTGTGTATCCAAAATTATTGGCAGAAGAACTAGAATATCGTGAAAAA
>JBMZDS010000069.1:0-7217 GCA_049614465.1 Chitinophagales bacterium | reverse complement strand
TGGGGGTAGGGGGGTGAGAGCACCCGCAGCAGATTTGCGTCATGTTGCCAGTTGTCACGTGGGACTTCCGTTGCACCGGCGGTTCCTCTTTGTATTTTTTTCTGCTTTTCTTCTTGTTTTTTCTTTTATGGCATGTTTTCAAATAGCAAATGCAGGCGGAACTATTGAGATGTACGACAGCTTGGGAATGCCTATTATTCATGAATCAGACTCTAATTTTCATGCAGTTTATTTTCCTGAAGAGACTTTAGAAGATGGATTGCACTATGATAAAGAAGAGGCTGCTTTAATTTTTGTAGCAGGAGATACACAAAAAACAATTCCGCTTTGGTTGTCTATTTTCCCTCCATTGATTGCGATATTTTTGGCTTTAGCTTTTCGAGAAGTACATATTGCCTTGTTTGTCGGGATTTGGTTTGGTGCTTTTGTGGTTGAAGGATTATCAGGCGGAGCATTTATTTCTAGTATATTTCGGATAGTTGATACTTATTTTATAGACGCGTTGACTGATGGTGGACATGCGTCCATTATTGTTTTTTCATTATTGATAGGCGCAATGGTGGCGATTATTTCCAAAAATGGAGGAATGCAAGGAATCGTCTATCATGTGTCTAAATTAGCTACTTCTGCACGTAGATCACAAATGGCAACATGGCTCATGGGAATGATTATTTTCTTTGATGATTATGCCAATACATTGGTAGTGGGAAACACCATGCGACCTTTAACTGATAAGTACAAAATTTCTAGAGAAAAGCTAGCTTATATCGTAGATAGTACGGCAGCGCCTATCGCAGCTATTGCATTTGTGACGACATGGATAGGCTATCAGCTAGGAGAAATCAAAAATGGAATGGAAGCGCAAGGATTTATCGCTAACGAAATGAGCGAATATGCTTTGTTCTTAGGCTCGCTGAAATATGCGTATTATCCGATTCTTACGATTTTGTTTGTCTTTTTGATTATTGTATTTAAGCGTGATTTTGGTCCTATGAAAAAAGCAGAAGACAAAGCGCGTGTAGCCGAAAGAAAAATAGATAGTGCAATAGAGAATAATACTGTTAAAAAATGGGCTTGGCTCAATGCGGCTTTGCCAGTACTAACACTTGTGGTGATGGTGATGACAGGAATATGGATAACAGGAGTTGGCTATACCGATGAAGCAGATTTGGTAGGGCTCGGATTTTTTAGCAAACTACAGCTTATCGTAGGAAACGCAGACTCATATGTAGCATTGTTGTGGGCATCTTTAGTCGCTTGTATAGTAGCTGTGTTTATGTCAGTATTGTCTAGAGCACAATCTGTCAAAGAATCTATAGAAAGTCTTATTGAGGGCGTGAAATCCATGTTACCTGCTATTATCATTTTGATATTGGCATGGTCGCTTGCCGCAGTTGTAGAAGATTTGCATACAGCTGATTTTCTGACTTCATTGTTGCCAGCAAGCGGAACAGCTTTATGGTTGCCTTTTATTATTTTTATATTGTCTGCTTTGATTTCATTTTCGACAGGAAGTAGCTGGAGTACAATGGCAATAATGTATCCGATTTGTATTCCTGTCGTATTAGGACTAGCTACGGCTCAAGGCACGATAGACAATCCTGCGGAGTATATGCCTGTCCTTTTTAATACAATTTCGGTTATTTTGGCTGCATCCGTAATGGGAGATCATTGCTCGCCTATATCAGATACTACAATATTGAGTTCGTTGGCTTCTGACTGCGATCATATTTCTCATGTCCGTACACAATTGCCTTATGCACTTGCTGTAGGAATCATTAGTCTCTTATGTGGAGGAGTTCTTTTTGCAGTAGGATTGCCTTGGTGGTTGTGTTATATCATAGGTATTGCTTTGGTTTTTGCTGTGGTGCTGGGGTTGGGGAAGAAGGAGGTGTGATGATTAGACTGATTTTATTTATAATTCTATCTGTATTGATTTTTGTTTTTTTTATTACCATTAAAATTATCTCAATGTTTAGTGATAATGAAGATAGTATACCTCAAAATCATTTTGAATATTCATTGTTTCTCAATGATGTCCGAGATTTCTTTAGAGCATTAAATGAATCTTATGATGTAAAAATTGATGACTATCAATTTAACATTGATTACATAGTTTATAAAGAGAAAGAGCATTATGTCTCATTTATGATATATTTTGAATATTGTGAAATTCAATTTCAAGATAAAATTTATACAATCATAAATAAAGATGTACATAATATTACTGACTATAAAAAAGAAGTGTTTTATGAATTGAAAAAATATTTGGGAGATAACTCATTAAATCGCAAAATTAGTTGATGCCTAATGAGTATAAAAAATTCAATTCAAACTTGGATCTCTAGGAAAACCTGCCATCATCTTATAGACTCCGCCCATTTTTTCAAGAATGTTTTCCCAAAGCAAAGGGTTTTTATCAAAGAGATTGACTTTCTCTTGACTTACTATCCATGAATTTTCAATGATTTCATTGCGCAATTGCGATTTGTCCCATCCCGAATATCCTAAGAAAAAGCGTATGCTTTTTTCCGTCAAAAGACCTTCTTGTATTTGAAAACGTATTTGTTCAAAATTGCCACTCCAATATAAATCATCAGTCAATTGGATAGCGCCTTCGACATTTGTTGAGTTGTCATGCACATAATACAAAGAATCTATAGCAACAGGTCCACCATAAAAAACAGGGAAATCAATATCAGGCATTTCATCAGATAGTTCATTTACCTTTTGAGGAGTTGGTTTATTGGTGATAAATCCAAACGTGCCTTCTTCTTTATCATGATTGCATACTAGACAAACTGAACGTCTAAAGAAAGGATCTTTCATAAAAGGCTCTGACAAAAGTAAAGAGCCAGAAAGAATAGGTTTCCTTATTTCATGGGTATAATCCCATTTGATATCTTCGAGCATGTTGGTCAATAGTTTTTTAGTGGATAGTCCATAGTCAATGTTCCATTGTTGGAATTATTGTTTTATGACTCTATTGAGATATTGTGTCTGTGTATCATTGTCTACTAGTCGTAGGACGTATGTTCCATTAGTCAATTGATGAAGATTGATTTGTGCTTCATTGTTTGCTTGTGCGACCAATCTTCCTAGCAAATCGATTACTTGTACTTGATAATTAGTTACTTCTTGTGGCACATCTATTTGCAAAAGACCAGTAGTTGGATTAGGATATACATTGATTTCTTTGACTTTATTTTCTGCTGTAAAAATACCGGTAGTAGTCGTGTCAAAAGCAAAATCTGCATCTAACAATGCACGTAGCATAGGAGAACCTTTGAGTTGGATACTTGATTGATTCCATTGATTGTTAGAGAAAACAAACATATTGTCATGTCCTTTTGTGCTATTGAGGTCATATCCTATTTGTAAGTTTCTATTGTCAGTTTGCGCCCAACCAATATAGAATTTATCATTAACTACTATTGCGCTATCAAAAGCATAAGTAGCAAATCCATTGTGCATGTCTATATAAGTAGGTTTTTGATTTTCTATACTAGACAATATATTTTCGTAAGGAGAAACACCACTCAATTGAATACTATCCCATACAAAGAACGAAAAGATAAGATTATCTACATTTTGATCGATATTAGAAAAATGAATTTGAATAGCTGCCAAAGTATCTTCTTGTGCTAGATTAAATTCGTAGGCAAATTTCTTGACATTATCATTTGTCCCACCTTCTATACCGTATGCTCTTTCGGCAGAGCCATCATCATATGCAAGTACATCTGTGAAACATATTTCACTTCTCGTAGTATCATTATTGAAAAGCGTATTTCTATCAATAGGGGAGACATAAAGTAATGAGCGAGCACATACACTATCTGATGAAAAAACAGGTAATGTAAAGTCCGTATCAGGCGCAAAATCTTGATATTTTATCTCTTGTGTAGGGTTGAAATTGAGCCCTTCGAGTTTGAATATAGTATCATTCGTTTGCGTATTGTCTATATAATAATTGATAGGAAATGCTCCTGCCGCTATACTTTCTACTTGACCATTGTCACGTATAGGAATTGATATTTCATTGGTAAAACTATCTGCTCCGGCTTGTAGTTGTCGCCATGGTAGTTGGCTATATTCCGTAAGAAAATTTGGAGCATCATACAAAAATGCAACATCTCTTATCACAGAATCAACAGACATAGGATTTCTGCCTTTATCTAGACGAACGTAATCAATGTGCCAGTGATCGTTGTTTCCAGAAAGGCTGGCTTTATTTCTAAAACGAAACTGAAATTCTTCATAAAAGTAATGAGGTCCTTCTACTAAAGCTGTATCACGAACTTCTACATATACTTGTGTGAAATCTGTATTTGCATTAACTGAAGATAATGACCAAACTGTTTTCCATGAGCCATCAAATTCGTTTCTAAATTCTACAACAAGCGAATCTTCATCATCAGGCATATCACCTAATCCTTTTGCTTGGTAAAAGAAACTCAAATAGACAGCACTATCATTGGCAAGCCCTGAAAGATTGATAGGTTTTGAAGTCAATACATCTGCATCTCCATATGCATTTTGTACAGAATTATTGTACGGCAATCCAAACTGATCTAGTCCATCCAATGTCGCTACACCAAGTGTAGGAGGGAGAATAGGATAAGTTGTATTCCAGTGCGCATAATTGTCTGCCCATTTACTGTCTGTGTCGAGATTGGCAAAATGAATAGTAGCAACATCTATCAATGTATCTGCTACAGAAAGTGTAGAATCTAATTTTATACCTGTAATCGTATCAAAATCTGCTACGGTAGAAATATAATAAGGCTCCCAGTAAGAAACTGTACTTGTAGGTGTAGGGAAGCAAATGATATTTTCAAAAATAGTCAACGTGACAGGTAGTGTAGCTACACTATCGAGCATATCTGTCAGTGTATCATAGCTATAACTATATCCTTGTGTAAAGTGAAATCCTTTGTTTTCATAATCAAAGTCACTATTGATAACACAGCTGCCAGTTGCTCTATCAACTGTACTTGTGATATTCATATCAAAATCATATGAGCGTAGTGTATTGCTCGAAAAATCATCTACAAAAGGTAGAGTCAAAGTATCAGATGTGATAATGATATTTTGGTCTATCAATTGTGTTTTTGATGTGTTTTGATAAGGGATTGTATTGTAATACAGTTTTGCATTGCTCCCTGTAGGCGCAAGATATTCGTCTTGTGCTATAGTAGTAAGCATACATAGGGCTGTCAATAAAAGTGCAAAAATATGTTTCATAAATTTAATTCTCTTCGTCAATGCTATTCTGTATCTAACGTATTATTTAGGATATTATTGACCGAATCCAAAAATGATGTCGATAACTCTTGTGTCAAGAAAATATCCATTGCTTCTCCTATTCGGAGCTTGTTACCTTGATTACAATTTGGGAATTGCATATAGATCAATGCACTAGATGAATCTATCAATCCTAATGTATCGTATTCTATATAGCCAATATTGAGTTCGTTGCTATAGATAAACATTTCAGCTTCTGCTAGTGTTTTTCCTAGTACACAAGGAACAGATACACGTGTATTACTCGCACCGCCACCTACTACTAAGTCTATAACAGTTCCTCTAGGTACAAATGTGCCAGAATCTATCTTGACACTATCTATCATCACTTCTAGTACAGCTCCTTCAGCATCACTAGGGCGATAATACAATTCACCTATTTCAAATCCTTGATTGGTTAGTTTTTCTATCGCCATATCGTAATGTTGCTTACCTGCTAAGTCCGGTACTTCGACCATCGGAGGTGCAGATGCATTGAGCCATAGATATATTGTACGATTTGTTTTTACTTTTTGTAAAGGGGCAGGATTCTGTTTAATAACAGATAAAGGCAACAAATCTGGATTGTAGGTATTAGAATCTATAATGTGATAATTGAGATCTTTTGTTTCTAAAACCTCTATCGTTTGTTCGAGTGTAAGACCTGATAAATCATTGAGTGTAAGTGATTCTCCATGATTGGTAAATGCTTTTAACCACCAAAATACGGCAAATATGGTGATGATACCTGCTACAATAATAGCACCAAGGTTTATCCAAAAAATTCTGCTTTTAATAAGTTGTATGATTTTCATAGGCTATGCAAAAGTATTGAAAGATTGGTAGATAAGGAAATGTTCAAACCTTATATAAACTTGAAAGTGTTATTAAAATTGTTTGATGAATGTACGAATTTGATTTTTGTGGTTGCTTTCTCTTGACTTTGAGAGTATTTTACTTCTATCATTGTCTCTCAGAGAGGGCACATTTAATACTCTAATTTTATAAGTCAGCTTCCCTGAAAAAGGAGACGCTGACAGGATTGAATAATAAAATATGGCTTTGATATGATGAGAATTTTAAAAGTAGATTGATTGTAAATCAATAGAAATTTACTTGGTTTTTACCATAGTTCTTTGTTACCAAACGTCTTATTCTATTTTAAATTTCACTTTTTCTGAGTTTCCCATATTATTCTTAAAATCAAAAAGGAAATACTCGTTTTCATTTCTAAAATTGTCAAATAGATTACTTATTTGTAGGACTGAGTGTTTCTTTACTGAATTAAAAACTTTGCCTTCTTCAAATTGATATATGAATTTTTGGTCTGATTTATGGTTTAGGTATATTAGGCTTGTATAAGTTGAGTCAGAAAAAAATAGAGAATAATCTTTATCAGTATCTCCCCAAACAAATAATGCATTAGTGATTCGTTCCTTTTCTTTCCCACTTTCTTTATCGATAAATACAAGATCATGAGGTGTACAACAGCCAGAAATCCATTCGTGAGTAAAAAGCAAATAATTTGGGTATTCTTTGATGTAATTAAGCCCTAATCGTGAACACATTATTGGGTCAGAATCAAAGCAAGATTTGAGTATTACTTGTTCCTTTTTATTTGAAAAAATTAACCACGTTGAATCACAATTCCAATTATAATATAATACTGCTCCATTACTAAGTTGAGTTGTATCAGTAAAATATTGATTCTGTTCATAAGTCATAAACTCATAGCAACTTCTTTGTGTGTCTTGACAAAAAAAAATAACGGAATTCAATACTATATTTATAAGAAGGAAACTCTTCATTTTTTATGTTTGGTAATATTAGTATAAACGCAATGTCCATTTTATTAGACCTGCGTTTATTTCTCTTACGTGTAATTCAAATATATTGTTTTTTATAGAATATAAAGAGAGTTTTGAGATTTT
>JBMZDS010000068.1:0-7239 GCA_049614465.1 Chitinophagales bacterium | reverse complement strand
GAGCAGTTTCATCTAACTCATATCTTATTTTTTCAATCAAATCATCTGTGTGTTCGTCTCCAAAACCTACATAATTTGAGCCTCCATCATATGAAGTAGTATGCCATATCTGTTTCATATCCGAAAGCGTAGGAGCTGCAACCCATCCACCAGAATACATATCATAATCATGAGCCTTTGTAATATCTAAAAATACTGTCCATTCTTTTTGGACAATTTCTATCCCCACTCCTATTTGAGAAAGTGACTTTTGGTACATCAATGCTATACTTTCTGCAGTTGGGCTTCCTTGCGATATCATATATTCTAATTCTAGAGTCAACACTTCTCCGTCTATTTCTTTTTCACGAACGCCATCTGCATCTGCATCGGTCCATCCTGCTTCATCTAACAAAGATGCAGCTGCCTCAAGGTTATACTCATATAATGCTATATCGTTATTATAATAATTTTTTGAAGGATGAATTGGTCCTACAGTTCGTACTGCTAAATCATATAGTATAACAGACAATATAGTCTCATAATCTACCGCCATTGACAATGCTTGACGTACTTTTTTGTCTGCTAATTCTGGGATTCTTGTATTCAAACCTACATAACTATACGACAATTGCATTGGTGTGCTCAAATTATAATACTTTAAAAAATCTTCATTTTCTTTCAATTTTACATAATCTTTTGAAGGAATTTGACGCATTACATCCAATCCTTCATCTTTTAATGCTGTTACTGCAGTAGTCATGTCTACTACTATTTCATAAACCAATTTATCTGGGTAATTATTAAATCCTACTGTAGTTCCTACAAAAGGAGCTCCCCACCAATTTTCTTTTTTCTTTAAAATAATACGCTGTCCTGTAGTCCATTCTTGCAACTCATAAGGTCCACTTCCTTTAACTAAAGATGGGTCACGAGCATAAGGTTCAGAATTAAATTGTTCAGCAAATTTTACAATGTCAGTATTATTTACCATTTCTTCTTTCTTTGCAGGATCGCTTAAATCAGCAATAGAAAATTGTGCCATTAGATTTTCAGGGTCATAATTATATATAGGATACATAGTTAATGAGCTCCAAATCTCTGCCATAAAATAACGTCCTTCACATACTAAAGTAAACTCTTTAGGGTTTTCTTCATTAACTTTAACATCTACTACGAAATCATAGTAAGGACGTAAATTAGCACAATCTACTTTCGGATTTTTGATTATTTTCAATGAAAAAGCTGCATCATGCCCTGTAATTGGCTCACCATTATCCCAAACCGCTTCATCTCTGATAATATATGTAATTAATAATCCATCTTTTTGTTCACCAAAGACATCAACCATTGTTTCCTCTATAGTAGGACGCTCTGCACATAAAATAGGATTATATTCATAAGTAATCGGATCTATATCTAAGAAAGTTTGAAAAATATTTCGATCAACAAAACTTGCATTAGCGCTTCTAGAGACAATAGGGTTTATTTTATCTACATCTGTAGATTCATGTACGACAACTTCATTAACTCCTGTACGTTTACTGTCTACAGTTCCGTCAGAAGAAGAACTACCGCCTCCACAGGCAAAAATCATGGCTAGCACTGGTAAAATTGCCCAAAACTTAAGGCTGTTGATTCGATTATTCATGGTTTTATTATTTATGTTTTAGTTAAAAGATTTGCTAAAATAGGGTTTTTCGTATTTATCCATCTATTTTTGATAAATAAAATAAACAAATGAAGCAGATTTTAATCACAGGAGGAAGCGGACCAGTAGGCAATCAATTGACCTCTATGTTAATACAACTGGGATATGAAGTCGCTCATCTTTCTACTAGAAAAAATGCAAAACACCCTATCGCCAAAGTATTTCATTGGGATATTGAACAACAACACATAGATACTGACTGTCTTGAAAACACAATTGCGATCATACACTTAGCAGGAGCAAGCGTTGCAGGAAAAAGATGGTCAGATACGCACAAAAAAACAATTTACGATAGTCGTATTCTCTCTACGAAACTGCTTCACGATACATTGAAAAGCAATAAACACAAGGTACAGCAGTTCATCTCTACATCTGCAACTGGATATTATGGTGTAAATACAGCGGGTATTTTGACAGAAGACAGCAAAAATGGCAATGATTTTCTAGCAAAAGTTTGTCGTGACTGGGAAAAAGAAGCTCAAGTAATAGAATCACTAGAGATAAGCACATCAATAGTGCGTATCGGTATAGTATTATCAAAAAATGGTGGAGCATTAAAAGAAATGATGCAGACTTTCCCCTTTTTCGGTGCTACTATTGGTAATGGACAACAAATCTACCCTTGGATACACATTGACGACTTATGTCAAATATTTATTCATTTGATAAAAAATAAAATAGAAGGCACATTCAATGCTACTGCACCCAAGCCTGTCTCTCAAAAAGCTATCATAAAAGCAGTAAAAAAGGAAAAATATCCAATTGCGCCTATTTTACCTACACCTTTATTTATATTAAACATTGTTCTAGGTGAGATGACTGCGGTAGTGGCAGGCAGTCAAAATTGTAGCAGCAAAAAAATCCAAGAACACGGATTTGAATTCGAATATCCTACAATTGAAAAAGCTATTAAAGTTATTTTGGCTTAGTTCCTAGATATGAAACCACAGTCGCCAGAGCAGCAACTTCTCCCCTAGTATTGAGCAATTCTATTTGATGAGTGATAGAATATTTTCCATTTTCAGCAAGCATTCTTTTTGCTTCAAGGACTTCTTCTTCTGTCACTCGAAATTCTAATTTCAAATTGGTATCCGCAGGTTTGATAAATTTTATCTCCGCACTTTTTGTCCATACTTGAATATGCTCATTGTAGCGATGCGCAAAAATCTGCCAGAACATTAGTGGAAAGAATGGATCTGCAGCACTAAATATCGAACCTCCGAAAATTGTTCCTGCCAAATTTTTATTAAAAAAAGACTTCTTCAACAAAACATCCATCTCATGATAATCAGCAGAAATTCTTTTCACCTTTATTCGATTAAAAATAAAAGGCAAATACCAATTGAGCATCCGCTTAAACACTCTAGGTGATATTTTAGGTTTTAGAGCCATGCTGCAAAGAAAAGGAAATTCACTCTACAATTGCTGCGCTATCTCTCGCAAAACTTTCTCCCAACCAATATTTTTCTCATTCTCCTTTCTCCCAAATCGTAAAATGAGTAAATTCTTATCTGGGTTGACATAGATAAACTGTCGATTGTAGCCTTGAGCGGTGTAGTCATTTTTACCATCGGCAGCAGGAAACCAATAATGATTGAAATCAAAAATCCAGTTTTCTCGCAATTCATGCTGTGCTTGAGTAGTAAACTCAACCCAGTCTTTAGGAACGATTTGCTCACCATTCCATTCGCCATTCTGCAAATACAACTGTCCAAATTTTGCATAATCTTGTACACGAGCATTAAAACAACAAAATCCCTTTTCTAATTTATCTCTATCATATACATTCCAATACGCTGTACTTGCCCCTATTTTTTGCCAAACATTAGCTGCAAAAAAATCTGACACAGACACACCCAGTGCTCTAGTCAAAAGCAATGTCAACAATTCAGCATCTGTTTGATTGTATTTATGCACTCCACCTGGTTCTTTCTCAATTTCTATTGTAGCCATAAAGCGAGCCCAATTGCTACCATAATACGTCCTTGCCAAATCGCCCAATAGACTCGCATCATTTTTTCTGACTTCGATTCCCGAATTCATGTCAAATAAATGATGAATGGTGATATTGCCAAAAGCGGTATCATTTTCTAACAATTCAGGAATATAAGTAGTTATAGGTTCATCCAAACTAGTAACAAAACCTCTATCCAAAGCTATCCCTAACACTGTCGCCAACATTGCCTTTGAGACCGAAAAAGAACCATGTGTTCGCTCTGCATCATATTTTGCAAAATAATTTTCAGACAACACTTTCCCCTCTTGTACTATCATAAATGCGTTGATAGCAGATATTGAGAATAAATCTTCTAAATTAGTGACGGTACTATCCTTTAGTGTTATTTTGATTGAAGTCAAATCCAACTGCTCATCGTGATACGTCCATTCATAGATTTCATCTGAAGCAACTAGTTCTTTTTTAGGAAATTTTCTATCGTCTGTATGATTGGGGCGCAGAAAAATAACCGAACGCACAAAATGACAAGAACTTACTAGTATTACGAAGCAAAAAACAAATAAAACAGGCAATCTATATTTCATGCATTTATTATACAATAATTATTGATACTTATCATCATTTGAAATCCCTTTTTTATAGCAATAGCCTTATCTTTGTGCAAATACTTGAAAAATGAAAAAAACGGCTCAAAAATTTGTAGGAATTTGGCTCATTATTGGCTTAATTATGGTCTTTTTTCAAGTTATCATAGGAGGAGTCACTCGCTTGACAGACTCTGGACTTTCTATCACCGAATGGAAAGTAATCCTAGGAGCTGTCCCTCCGACCAACGAAGCAGAATGGCAAGTAGCTTTTGACCAATACAAAACTCATGCAAAACAACAATACGAATCACTACACAGTGATATGTCTTTAAAAGAATTTAAAGGGATTTATTTTTGGGAATGGTTACATCGCAACTGGGCAAGGTTGATGTCTTTGGTTTTTCTTTTCCCATTCCTCTTTTTTCTAATAAAAAAATGGCTGCCTAAGTGGCTTATAGGCAGACTTACTATCGTAATACTGCTCGCAGGACTAGCAGGAGCAATGGGCTGGATAATGGTCGCTAGCGGACTCAATGAAGACAATCGAACATGGGTTTCTGCATACAAGTTAGTGGCGCATTTATCCATTGCTACTTTACTTTTTGCTTATCTTTTTTGGACAGTTATGCGTGTTTTACAACCTACAACAGCCGATTTTTCGTTAGTTAAAGGCAAAAAATGGAGTTGGATTATTGTTTTGCTACTTTTTCTACAAATAATGATAGGCGGATTGATGGCAGGAATGCGTGCAGGTCTGATACATCCACACTGGCCTTTTTTTATGGGAAATAATTATCTTTTTGAAGCACTAGGACAAACACAATCCCTTTCTACAGACTTACTAATCAACTACGAACCAAGTGTTTTTATCAAAGCAGCTGTACAGATTTTGCATCGTACTCTAGCCAGTATTTTAGTGATTGCATCTATTGCTTTCACTTTTTTCACGATAAAAAAAGACATTTCACTTCGCCTAGAAAAATCATTATGGCTAATGCTTATCATCTTAGCTATTCAGTTTGGTCTAGGGGTTTTTACTGTTTTGGCTGCTTTCCCCAAAGTACCTGTAGGACTAGGAACTGCTCATCAAGGAGTGGCATTACTTTTGCTAGCTACATGGTTGAGGATAGCGTACCAATTTCGAAAAGGTTAATCAAGTGTTAATCATTTTTACAGAAAGAGATAATTGACTAGCTTTACATCATCAAAATAAATTGAACTATTATGAGACATTTTTTTACATTTTTATTTTTAGCAGTTACATTTTTCACATTTGCACAAGATGGAGTTGCAGTGATTGTTTTTGAAGAAGAGACACATGATTTTGGTGTTTTGCCAGAAGGTCCGAAAGTAACGCACGAATTTGAATTCAAAAACACAGGTGATTCGCCTTTAGTATTGTCAAATGTCAAAGCGTCTTGTGGGTGTACAGTCCCAGAATGGCCAAAAGAACCTATTCAAGCAGGAGAAACAGCAACTATAATTGTGACATACAACACAGCAAGAAGAGCAGGAAATTTCACTAAGTCTATCACGATTACAAGTAATGCTCAAGAAGCTAGTAAAATAATTTATATCAAAGGAAGAGTAGAAGCAATGCCTGAAGAAGAAACAATGCCAGTTAAAGAACCTTTAATGATGGCACCTGTAACAGAATAATAATACATCGCATTTTTATGTTTGTATAAACTTATACAGAAAGACAAAATTTCGACAATTTTCAAATCCCAACTTTTAGAAGTTGGGATTTTTTTTGCGAAAAACTATTGGTCAAGTCGAACATCAATATCCATTCTCTGATGTAGAATTCTAATAATTTCTACTTCATCTTTATTTTGATTAATCTTGTAAAAAATGAAATGTGATTTTATTCGAGAACGAAAATATCCTTTTCTTACATTACCATAATTTGTTCCATTAGCAGGATTATCTGCTAGATATTCTATTTCATCCATTATCAAATTGAAATATCTATCTGCTTGCTCAGCAGACCATGTTTCTAATGTAAAAAACCATATGTTTTCTAAATCATGATTTGCTTCTTGACTGATTATATACTTCATTGTTCAGTCAAATGCTTTTGATGAAGTTTATTTAAGAATTTTGTTCTGTCAAAATCTTTTACAAATCCCGAATTTTCACCTTTTTTCAATTCATTTATCAGTTCGGTCTTTTTCGATTCTTCATGCTCAAAAAATCTCAAAGCAGTCCTCACGACTTCACTTGCAGAAGAATATTTCCCAGTTTTGATTTGTTGATTGATAAAATTGTCAAAATAATCTCCCAATAAAATTGATGTATTTTTTGCCATAATTGAAATGATTTATTCAAATGTACCAACTCTTGGTATGTTTTCAAAATAAATTTCTCTTGCACACTATTTCAAGTTAAAATGTCTCATACACTTTTTGCCTATAAAAAAGGACAAGCCACAATTTGCTGCGCATTATCATTTGCTAAAATTTGCTCTTTGAAACAATAAAAAAGATATGTTTACGCTAATAAAGTAAATATAACAATATGCAAGATCAATTTGAAGTAATAGGCGGAAGAAAACTACAAGGAGAAATCATACCACAAGGAGCAAAAAATGAAGCACTCCAAATCGTGTGTGGAGTATTGATGACTCCTGAAAAAATGACTATAAAAAATCTCCCTGACATTCGTGATGTCAATTTTCTAATAGAACTGCTCAAAGAACTAGGTGTAAAAGTCAATAAAGTAGCCAAAGGTCATTTTGAATTTCAAGCTGATGATATTAATCTTGAATATTTGCAAAGTGAACAATTCAAAAAAAGAGCAGCTTCACTAAGAGGTTCTATCATGATAATGGGGCCATTGCTTTGTCGATTCAAGAAAGCATATATCCCTAAGCCTGGTGGAGAT
The DNA here is from genome assembly GCA_049614465.1 of Chitinophagales bacterium. GTDB lineage: Bacteria > Bacteroidota > Bacteroidia > Chitinophagales > UBA8649 > JBMZDS01. The sequence goes on along the minus strand of JBMZDS010000068.1, from coordinate 119 downwards.
AAGATAGGAGCTCGTCCACTCGACACACATTTTCTAGGATTTCAAAAACTAGGCGCAGAATTTAGTTTCAATGCTGATGATAATTTTTATACCGTAAAAGCCGACAACTTACAAGGAAC
>JBMZDS010000067.1:0-7335 GCA_049614465.1 Chitinophagales bacterium | reverse complement strand
CTAACAAGTGGTATCATTTCATAGGCTAACGCCTACGACAGATACCACCGAGCCGTTATCATTTTTCAAAATATCCTAGTTTCAATTTAAATCATGACAACCTACAAATTCACCAAAAACATCCCAAAACCACAAATCCTCAATCTCTACACAGATGCAGGATGGATAGCCTATACAAAGGACGAAGAGAAACTCATGCGTGCAATTGAAAATTCGAGAGATGTCTTTACTGCTTGGGAAGATGAAAATCTTGTCGGATTGATACGAATCGTAGGCGATGGGGAAACGATTATATACATTCAGGATATTCTGGTGCTACAAGTCTATAAAAGAAAAGGAATTAGCACTTTTTTATTGAAAAATGTGTTGGATAAATACAGTGATGTTCGTCAAATCGTTTTACTAACTGATGACACAGAAGAGACGAGAGGTTTTTATGAAGCGATTAACTTTGCATCATGTGACAAAGGTGGTCTCGTTGCTTTTATGAAAAAATGATGATTATCTATTATTTTTCAGCAATAAAGGATATTCCATTTATTGGCAGAAGATTCTATAACAGCGCATTACGCTACTTTAGCCAATTTACTTAATTTCGATTTGCCAAATTTCTCTTCAGCATAACTACGCGTCACTTCAAATTCTGTGACATCTTCCTCAGATGGCAACTCATACATCGCATCGGTAAAAATACTTTCACAGATAGCACGTAGACCTCTTGCTCCTAGCTTAAATTCGATTGCTTTTTCTGTGATAAACTCCAAAGCATCTTCTTTGATATCAAGTTCTATTCCTTCGTACTGAAAGAGTTTTTTATATTGTTTTACAATACTATTTTTAGGCTCTGTAAGAATACGGAAAAGCGCATCATGGGTCAATGGATTGAGATGAGAAGTCACAGGCAATCGACCGATCAACTCAGGTATCAAACCAAATGCTCGCAAATCCTCTGGAGAAATATATTGCAGTAGGTTTTCTTTATCAATAGTCTCGCTATCATCTTTTTTCTTGAATCCAACGATAGAAGTATTCATACGATTAGCGATTTTATTCTCTATTCCTACAAATGCTCCTCCACAAATAAACAAAATGTTTTGTGTATTGATCTTCACCATTTTTTGGTCTGGATGTTTACGACCTCCTTGCGGTGGCACCAATACTTCTGCTCCTTCAAGCAATTTCAGCATCGCTTGTTGTACACCTTCTCCAGATACATCACGTGTGATAGATGGATTATCTGCTTTACGCGTTATTTTATCTATTTCATCAATATAGATTATTCCTTTTTCTGCAGCAGCTACATCATAATCACAGGTCTGTAAAAGACGTGACAATATACTTTCGACATCCTCTCCCACATAGCCTGCTTCAGTAAATACCGTAGCATCTACTATTGAAAAAGGTACGTTGAGAAATCGAGCTATAGATTTGGCTAACAATGTTTTCCCTGTTCCTGTTCGTCCAACAAGTAAAATATTAGATTTTTCTATCTCAACATCATCCGTCTTACGCTGATTGAGCCTTTTATAGTGATTATAAACCGCTACAGCCAATACTTTTTTAGCATCTTCCTGCCCTATCACATAATCACCTAAAAAAGTCGCTATAGATTTTGGTTTCAAATCTGATGGCATCGAAAATTTATAACTTTTCTGCTCGTCTTTTGGTCGATAATTCAACTCTTCATTGACGATAAGCTGTGCTTGTTCTACACAACTCTCACAGATATTAGCATCCATACCAGAAACGAGCAATTGTACTTCGCTTTTAGGTTTGCTACAAAATGAACAAGCTGTATCTTTAGGAGTTTTTGACATGTCTTACTATATATTATACGAAAAAAATGAACGAAAGGTTACTTCTTACTTACGAATAAGTACTTCATCTATCATACCATATTCTTTGGCTTCGGCAGCACGCATCCAATAATCTCTATCAGAATCAGCCTGAATTTTTTCATATGATTGCCCTGAATGTTCACTCAAGATATCGTACAATTCTTTCTTAATCTTACGAATTTCATTGATTGTAATCTGTACATCACTTGCCTTACCTCCTGCTCCACCGAGTGGCTGATGTATCATGACACGACTATGCTTCAGTCCTGTACGTTTTCCTTTAGCACCAGCACAAAGTAACACTGCGCCCATACTTGCAGCCATACCCGTACAGATAGTAGCTACATCTGGTTGTATATATTGCATCGTATCATAGATACCTAATCCTGCATAGACTCCACCACCTGGACTATTGATATATATCTGTACATCTTTACTCGCATCCAAAGATTCTAAGAAAAGCAATTGTGCTGTGATAATATTAGCTACATCATCATTGATAGGTACTCCTAAAAATATAATTCTATCCATCATCAAACGAGAAAACACATCCATTGCGACGGCATTCATCTTACGTTCTTCGATGATATTTGGCGTTATCATATAATTGTAAATAGAAGTATATTGGTCATAAGTAAGACCATTTATACCTTGGTGCTTTACAGCAAAATCTCTTATTTCTTTATCAAAATTTTTCATCAAAATCATTTTTTACGAAACGTAAAGATAGGGAACTTCACGGAGTGTATAAGTCTATGTGAATAAATAGTGTTAAATTTCTTGCAATCGTGCAACATACTTTCCAATGATATCAAATTCAAGATTTACTGTATCATCTTTCTTTACTTGATGTAGATTGGTGTTTTCAAAAGTATAGGGAATAATAGCGACTTCAAAACTATCATTTGTGACATTAAAAACTGTTAAGCTAATCCCATTGATACAAATAGAACCTTTCTCTACAATTAGGTTTTGTCGAGTCGCTTTATAGCTAAACACAAAACTCCAACTGCCATTCGTTTCGCTGACATTTGTGCATTTTCCAACTTGATCTACATGCCCTTGTACAATATGTCCATCAAGACGAGTATTCATCATCATCGCCAACTCAAGATTGACAACACTACCTACTTGCAATGAATCAAGATTGGTCTTTTCTAATGTTTCTTTGACAGCTGTGACAATGTATGAAGCATCATTTTTTTCAACTACTGTAAGGCAAACCCCATTGTGGGCTACACTCTGATCTATATTGACTTCTTGTGCTAAGCCACTCTCTACTGTAATATGCAAATTATCGCCTTCTTGTGCAAGATGGATTACTTTTCCTACGTCTTTTATTATTCCTGTAAACATGATACAAAGATACTGCAAATAGCGCTACACTTCATCATATCGAAAACAATCTGTAGTATGATCATTGACCATTCCGGTAGCTTGCATATGTGCGTACATCACGGTACTTCCTACAAACTTAAATCCTCTCTTCTTTAAATCTTTGCTTAGCGTATCTGACAATGTAGTTTTGGCAGGGCAATCTGCAAGTGTTTTAAACTCATTTTTGATAGGTTTTCCCTCTACAAAACTCCAAATATATTTGCTAAAACTTCCAAATTCGGTTTGTACTTCCATAAAAGCCTTTGCATTGCTTATTGTTGCTTTTACTTTCAATTTGTTGCGGATTATTCCAGCATCTTGTAGCAATTCCGCTTCCTTTTCTTCTGTATATTTTGCTATTTTTTTATAGTCAAAATTATCAAAAGCTGCACGAAAGTTTTCCCGCTTTTTCAAAACAGTAATCCAACTCAAACCAGCCTGAAAAGTTTCCAAAATCAAAAATTCAAATAAAGTAGCATCATCATATACTGGCACGCCCCATTCTTCATCATGATAAGTTATATATAATGGATCATTTCCGACCCAAGCGCAACGATTTTTCATAGTGCAAGTGTTTTATACCATTTTTCTCCCTACAGCTTGTGCTACAGCTTTCAGTGAAGCATGCATTTGTTCAAACTGTTCAAAATTGAGTTGTTGGGCAGCATCTGACCATGCTTGGTCTGGAGTAGGGTGACTCTCTATCAAAAGACCTTCTATTCCCATTGCAACACAGGCTCTAGACAAATCGCCAATACCGTAGCGATAACCTAAGGCATGACTAGGATCTAGTACTATAGGTAAGTTTGTATATTCTTTTAAAAAAGCAACACCACACATATCAAGTGTAAATCTTGTCTTGGTTTCGAAAGTACGAATACCTCTCTCGCAAAGAATAACATCATCATTTCCTCCAGAAAGAATAAACTCAGCAGCTTGCACAAATTCCTGTAAAGTTGTTCCAAAACCTCTTTTGAGTAATACAGGTTTTCTTGCTTTGCCACATCTGCGTAATATCCCTTGGTCATACATTGCTTTTGCACCTATTTGTATGATATCTGCGTATTCGATCACTTCTTCTACATGGGAAGAATCACGTACTTCCGTGATGATTTTCAATCCATATTTTTCACGCATTTTAGCGAGCAACTGCAACCCTTCTAGTCCCAATCCTTGAAAAGAATAAGGTGAAGTTCTCGGCTTATAGCAACCAGCACGTAAAACTTTCACATTGTTTTTGACACACATCTGTGCAGCTAACTCTATCTGCTCTTCAGTTTCTACAGAACAAGGACCTGCTATCATAAGTGTATTATTGTTCGCTCCACCTAGTGATACATCTTCAGTAATTTTGACTTCACGAACGCCATTGATATATTTTTTGCTAGCAAGCATGATATCATTGTCAAATACAAAAAATGTGTCTGTATCCGTTTCTAATTCTGTAGGTAGATTTTTTTCTTTTGAAGAAGAAACTAGTACGAACTGGTCTTTTTCAATCAAGATGGCTTTTGCTTTTTCAGCTAATTTTTCTGCCTTCGTTTTATCTATTCCTTTTTTAAGATGGATTATCATTCAAAATTATTTATCAGTTTATTAAATGTCAATGCGCCTGCCAATTGTTTTTCATCATCAATGATAGGCAAAAATAATATCGGAAAATTTGTTTTTTCTAGCAAATCAATCATCTCGATTGTCGTTGATTTTTTAGCTAAAGTAAGTGGCGAAAAATTAACAATATCCTCAAGAGATGTCGCTTGCATATCACTTACATTCTTCAGGATTCCTTTCCTTAAATCTGCATTACTGCATACCCCTACAAATTTTCCATTACGTTCCAGCAAAAGGAAACCCAATCCGTAATCATCCATTACTTTCAGTCCTTCTGCAAAATTAGTTTTCTCAATATCCAATACAGGCAACCCATCAGGCATTATCATGTAATCTGCTACACAAAAATCTGATTTTGTAGCATGAAAACGTAAATCAGCTAATGCCTTCGCCAGATTTTGATGATTGACAAGGAATGAACCCGATACCGCACTATCTACTCCTAGCATTCTCAAGATAAATGAAATCTCCGCATTGATACCTCCATCGACATGAATCTTCAGATGAGGAAAACGCCTTTTTGCATCTCTTATCTTGGTAAAATTAGAAGTGTTAAACTTGCCTCCGCTCTTACCCGGTATAGTCGTCATTAGCAGTAAAAAATCAATATCCTTCTTCAAATTTTCAACTACATCCAAATTCGTATCGGATACAATAGACAATCCTAAATCAAAACTTCGATTAGGAATTTTCGGAAAATCAACTTCAAGATTTTCATATTGAAATGTCAGCTTTTCGATATTGTATTCCTTTGCTAACGCAATATATTTTTCTGTAGAACTTGCCACTGCATGAAAATCAATAAGCGTATCAGATAACTTGCGAATAGCGGATAAATCTTTAGCGATTTTATCAAAATTAGCATCAAAACAATCAATGTGAAAGCAATCAATATGCAATTCATCCAATTCGTGAATCAAAGAAGGTAGATCTTGTTGTGATGTTGCATAAAGCGATGCAGAAATCTTCATTTGGCGAAGTTAGGCTTTTATTAGACAATGAGAAAATATTTACAACTTCAACACTCGTCCCAATACAAAAGCCAACAAAAACTGAATACCTATCACAACCGCTATTGCACCAGCGATAGAAGCATCTACCCATACGGCAAGATAGTATCCCATAATTGATGAAGATATACCGAATAAAACAGTGAGAAGAAACATTATCTTCATTTTCTTAGTCAGCAAATATGCCGTAGCAGGTGGCCCTACAAGAAAACCTACGACCAATATAGCTCCTACAGATTCAAAAGCAGCTACTGTAGTAAAAGATACCATTGCCATAAGTGCATAATGCCAAAGTGAAACTCCTAATCCGATGCCGCTCGCATAAGCCACATCAAAAGAAGTGATTTTCAATCCTTTGTAGCCTACAGCAATAAACAATAATACAGCAATAAAAGAGATAGAAAGTACGAGCACATTTCTAGGGATTTCTAATGCGCCTATCATTATCGTATCCAATGGAATGAATGCTATCTCCCCTTTTAGAATAACATCTTCATCAAGATGGATATTTCCTGCGAAAAGATTGACCAATATCACGCCTAAAGCGAATAGAAAAGTAAAAGAAATTCCGATAGCTGCATCATTTTGCAATTTTCCTTTTTTGACTAAAAGTTCTATCATCAGCGTACATATCATACCGAAAACGCCTGCGCCTATGACAAGCGGTATTTTGGCGACAGTACCCGTCACCAAAAATGCAATAATAATGCCTGGCAATACGGCATGAGATATCGCATCTCCAACCATTGCCATTTTGCGAAGCACAAGATATACACCCAGCAAACCACAACTTAAAGCTACCAACGAGCCACTCAATATAATCCAAAAAGCATCCATCAATCCAATACTTTTTTGCGTAAATCAATAGGGCTTCCATGCGGATCAAGAACAGGATGTCCAAGTTTTTCTTCTAACTGTCGCTCTATCTCTGGTGTGATAATATGCTCTATCGCCTCTGCATCATTGTGCACATGATCGCTTGCAATATTCATATACTCTGTCAGGTACAACTCCCAAAGACGGTGCAGTTTGATGAGTTGAAAGCCTCTTTGGGCACCCTCTTCTGTCAATTGCCAAGTATCATTTTGGTAAATGAGTCCTTTTTTTCTAGACAAACGAGCAAGCGTTTTTTTCAATTGAACAGCATTCATTTTGCAATTATCAACCAACTCTGACCAAGTACGTCTTGCCATTACTGCTGTATCTTTTTGCTGCCCTATATAAATGAATGATTTGAGTACATTTTCGGCAACTATTCGTTTTTGCGTTTCTTGCTGTTGTAAATGACGATGCAAAATCCCTTTTCTTGGCGCAAAAAGAATCGACAAAAAAGCAAAAACAGATAAAAATACAACTACCCATGGTCCTGTAGGCATACCTGCATGGGTGTATGAAACAAACGCTCCAAAATAAGTAGCAAAAAAGCCAAAAACAATAGCAATCAAAAGCAATTTGAATAAATTGTTTGTCCAATATCGAGCTGCAGCAGCAGGTGCAAT
>JBMZDS010000066.1:0-7339 GCA_049614465.1 Chitinophagales bacterium | reverse complement strand
CAATGGTTTGCGATAATATTTTCACCACAAAAAAGGGAAAATAGCTTTACGCTTTTTTGGGTATTCTTCAAATTTATCTTTGTACCACTTGTGATGTGCGATAGCTCTCGGGATGAGATTGGCACACGTCCAGCATAAAAAAGCAAGTGCCGACAATGACCATGTCATGATAGCAAAGCCTGTCCATTCGATGATTTCTCCTAAGAGATTAGGACATGATACATATTTGAACAATCCGCCTTTTGGAATTTTATAGTCAGTTTCTCCTGGTTTGCGCAAATGTAGAAGAATATGATCTGAGTGTTGATTGACAATCCAGCCTATAAAAAAGACTATGATACCAATAATAAATGGAAATGAAAAAAGCCAATCAATAACATATTTTTGAATATTTAGGGCTAAGTATGCTCCTATTATCCAAGTATTTACTCCATTAAATAACAATCCAGATAGAGCAATAGCAAGAGGCATTTTTTTTCCTTTTGTCTTGATACGAAATGGAAAAATCAAAGCACGATAGATATAGTGTAGACCCCACAAAGCAGCAAATATGACAAGCGGCATTGTCCATTTTTCAAAATAGAGGAAAAAGAAAACGTAGAATCCCACTAGTGCAGGAATCTCCATAATCAACCAACCTGTACGATTAGAAACTTCTAGTCCCCATCCTTTCTGCGTATGTCTGCCATAAGGAGCATTTTTCACAATCAAGAGATAGAAAAAGGTGATAATAGCTACGACTATCCATATATAGGTAAATGATAAAATTGTATCCATTAAACACAAAGATATTGGCTAGATGAAATCAAACGTCCTAAATGCTAAAGCTGTATGTTTTTTTTAAGTAAAAGTATTTAGTACATAGCGCAGCTAGTAATAAGTATATAGCACTTCAATGACGACAACTAGAAATTGTACATTGTCAATTCTTAATTGTTAACTACCTTTGCAGTATGAAACGTGTAGTAGTTGGTCTTTCGGGTGGTGTAGATAGTAGTGTAGCTGCTTATCTTTTGCAAGAGCAGGGGTATGAAGTCATAGGGGTATTCATGCGCAATTGGAATGACGAATCTGTTATCATTTCAGAAGAATGTCCATGGATAGAAGATAGTAATGACGCATTACTCGTAGCAGAAAAACTAGGAATCCCATTTCAAACGATTGATTTTAGCAATGAATACAAAGAGCGTATAGTTGATTATATGTTTAGAGAGTATGAAGCAGGACGAACACCTAATCCTGATGTCCTATGCAATCGTGAGGTAAAATTTGACTTGTTTCTAAAAAAAGCATTAGAACTAGGAGCAGATTTTGTCGCAACGGGTCATTATTGTCGCAAAGAAACCATAGAAAAAGAAGGGAAATCTATCCATCGATTGTTAGCAGGGAAAGACAACAATAAAGATCAAAGTTATTTTTTGTGTCAAGTCAGTCAAAAACAATTAGCAAAAGCACTTTTTCCTATTGGAGAATTACAAAAATATGAAGTCAGAGAAATTGCGAAAGAATTAGACTTAATCACAGCAGAAAAAAAGGATTCGCAAGGACTTTGCTTTATCGGGAAAGTTCGTTTACCCGATTTTCTTCAGCAACAATTGAAGTCAAAACAAGGTAATATCATTGAAATAGACAATGAACATCCTATGTATGCAAGAGACTGGAACAGCGATAATTTTCAAGAACTTGCAGCACCTTATCACTATGAAGAATCTATGGGCAAGAAAGTAGGCAGGCATCAAGGAGCGCATTATTTTACCATAGGACAACGAAAGGGAATGAATGTAGGAGGTACTCCTCTCCCACTTTTTGTGATAGCTACAGATACAAAAACCAATACAATCTATGTAGGACAAGGCACAAATCATAAAGGTTTGTATCGAAAAACGCTTTTTATCCCAAACGAAGACATTCATTGGACAAGAGAAGATCTTGCAATGAATATAGGTGAAGAACGACAACAACTCGGACGTATCCGCTATCGTCAAGGACTAGAAAAATGTACACTTTATCGTCAAGAAAAAGGATTGTATATCACTTTTGATGAAATGCAAAGAGGAATAGCAGCTGGTCAATTTGCTGCATGGTATGATGGTGAAGAACTAATAGGTAGTGGTGTGATTTCATAATTTTTTCTATCTTGCGGTATGCGAAACCCACCCACCTATGATACAAAAGTATCTATAGTTACTAGTGCTATGATATTACTAGTCGTTGTTATTATTGACTATATAGTCCATTTAGGCGTTGCTATTGGAGCACTTTATGTTTGTGCCATGGTCTTTATGATAAAAGAAAAACAAAAGCATATTTTGCTATTTGCAATTGCCACAACTGCTTTGATTATCATTTTCTATTTCATAGGAGATCCTAGTCATGCAACCTACAAAGTAGTAGCCAATCGAATGATATCTATCGTTGCTGTATGGACAACTGCATTTATTGCCATACAATACAAAAAGAAAGATGATAAACTCAAAGAAAACCTTCGAATTTTAAATAGGCAAAATAAAGAACTAGAAGAGTTTTCTTTTATTGCAAGTCATGATATGCTAGAGCCTGTCAGGATAATAGAAAATATGCTAACTATTCTTGAATTAAAACAGAATGAACCATTAGAAAAAAGGACAGAAATACTTTCTCATGCTAAAAAATCAAGTAGTAGGTTGAATCTAATGGTACAGGGATTGCTAGAATACAACAGAATAAGCAGGAATACTCGTCTTGAAAAAAATGACATTCATTCAATTATCAAGAATATAAACAATGAATATACCGTTACTACTATTTCAATGAATTTCAATAGTTTAGAGATTATAGGCTATAAAAAAGAACTACAAATTTTATTTAAAGAAATCATTGATAATTCAATAAAATTTCAACAAAAAGATATTGAATTGAAAATTGACATTTGCCATAAAGAAAATAATGATTTTCACCGATTTAGTATAAAAGACAATGGTATTGGAATCGTAAAAGAATTGATTGATGATTCCTTTAGAATGTTCAAGACTTTACATCCTAGAGGTAAATATGAAGGTATTGGAATAGGACTTGCACTATGTAAGAAAATAATTTTTCTCCATGAAGGAGATTTTGAGCTAAAATCTAATGAAAATAATGGAAGTGAGTTTATTTTTACGATTAGTAAAAATCTACTTATTGAATGAAGTCATACCAACAAACGCTCGATTTCCTTTTTTCACAACTCCCTATGTATCAAAAAGTAGGAAGCGCTGCATTCAAAAAAAATCTAGATAATATAATTACTCTTTGTGAAGCATTAGACAACCCACAACACAAATTTCAAAGTATTCATATTGCAGGAACGAATGGTAAGGGGTCTGTGACGCATATTTTGGCCAGCATTTTACAAGCCAAAGGAATGAAAGTAGCTTGCTATACATCACCACACTACAAAGATTTTAGAGAGCGCATCAAAATCAATGCTGAATTTATCAGTGAGCAAGCAGTTATTAATTTTGTAACAGATAATCAAGCTAGTATTCAAAAGATAAAGCCTTCATTCTTTGAAATTACGGTAGCTATGGCTTTTGACTATTTTGCAAAGCAAGAAGTAGATATTGCTATCATTGAGACAGGCTTGGGAGGAAGACTGGATTCTACTAATATCATCTCTCCCATTTTGAGCATCATTACGAATATTGGTAAAGATCATACACAGTTTTTAGGTGATACACTAGAAGAAATCTCAGAAGAAAAAGCAGGAATTATCAAAAAAAATATTCCCGTCATCATTGGAGAAAAACAACAAGAAACGACTCCTGTTTTTACTGAGAAAGCAATGGAAATGGAAAGTCCAATATTCTTTGCTAAAGACATTGTGAAAGACGTATCTTGGACTTCTTCCTTTACGACTAAAAGCACTTTTACTGCAAAAATCAATGAAAAATCATTTATAGCAAATACAGATTTGAAAGGAGTTTATCAAGCAAAAAATATCAAGACAACGCTTGCTGCGATTTCAATATTGAAAGGTGAATTATCAATTTCCACTGAAAATGTACACCAAGGACTAGAGAATGTATGTCAATCAACTCATTTTATTGGTAGAATGATGATACTTGGACAACAACCACTCGTATTAGCGGACAGTGCACACAATACTGATGGAATAAAAGAACTGTTCGATAATATCGACCCTGCGACATATAATCGACTACACGTAGTATATGGAACTGTCAATGACAAAGATTTGAATACAATATTTCCATTACTTCCAGAGCGAGCGACTTATTATTTTTGTAAACCCGATATTCCTAGAGGATTAGACGAAAAAATATTACAAGATAAAGCTAGTAAATTTGGTTTATTTGGACATTCCTTATCATCTGTTAATCAATCTTTTGTAAAAGCAAAAAACCAAACCGAAAAAGACGACTTGGTTTTAGTATGTGGGAGTATATTTGTGGTAGCTGAGATTCTTTAAAAATCATCGTAAGGTACAAATTCAAACTCTGTTTTTGTCTCTTCTACTTTTTCATCCAATGATGGCGAACTCAATTCGACATTGTACCATGACCATTCTGCTAAAAAACGTGCTTCTATAACATTTAGTTTTTTAGCTGCTGCCTTAGATACTTTGATTGATACATTATTTTTCACATCATTTTCTGGCAATTCGCCTACGACTTTAAGGTAAACGATTTTATTATTCATTAGGTTACGTACTTTCAGTACTTGGTTGATAGGCACATCATTGGCAAGCACTAGATAAGAATCATCACTTCCTTGCTCTATAAAGTTGGCAATCCCTTTGTCTTTATTCAACTCTTCTCCTTCATAAGCATCGAACAATGTTTTGTACAAATCGCTATCACCGTCTTCTATCTCTGGTAACACAATAGGATCTACCTCAATAGGTGCAGTATTGATTTCGATATCAATCTTATTCTCTTCTTCAACTTTTGTATCTGCAGCAACTGTACTAAATATTGCGTCTTCATTCAAAGTCAATGCTTCTACTCTCAATGTTTGTCCTATATTTATACTCGGTTCATCTAGATTATTCATTTGTATCAAATCATCAACCGATACATTGTATTGTTTTGAAATACTGTACAAAGTTTCCTTAGCTTGAACGATATGCGTCTTGTAATTTTCATTTACGGGACTAGCAGCAACATTTGATTGGATAAAAATCACTTGCTCCGGTCTGATAATCAAGTCCTCTCCTATTTCAGGATTAAGTGCTCGTATTTCATCTATGCTTGTGTCGTATTTTTTTGCGATAAAAAATAATGTCTGCCCTGCCTCTACAGTATGTGTTACTTTGTCTTGTGCAAAAATATTTCCTACACTAAAAATGGCTATAAATAATATCAATAAAATGCTTTTCATAATCTGCTAATTTGTAATTTTGGTAAATCTAAAACGAATTCTATGCCAAATAATCACATTGCCCTATTCAAATACTCACTTCTCTTTGTGTTTTCGTTCACTTTTCTATTCAATTTTGCACAAATTGACGAAGATTCACTGCAAGAAAACGAAACAGATAGCACAATTATTACGGATATTGTAGAAGAAAGTACAGCGTCAGAAGATACTGTTAGTTCTGATAATGATAAAACACTAAAAATCTATCATTTTGAAATACATAGCGAGATAGGTCCTTCTACTGCTCGTATTTGTGAACAATCAATAGAAGAAGCCGAAGAGATGAATGCAGATTATCTTTTGCTAGATTTAGATACTTATGGTGGCTATGTGGATGCTGCAGATGAAATGCGAACTGCATTACTCAATACTGATATTCCGGCAATGGTTTTTATCAGAAATAATGCTGCTTCAGCTGGTGCTTTTATTTCAATTGCTTGTGACAGCATATATATGAGTCCAACTTCTACGATAGGCGCATGTGCCGTAGTGGATGGCGAAGGCAATATGGCACCAGAAAAATATCAATCTTATATGAGAGGCGAAATGCGCTCTACAGCAGAAGCTAATAATAGAAATCCTCTCATAGCAGAAGGAATGGTAGACCCTACTGTTATTATAGAAGGAGTTACTGATTCTACAGAGATTATCACTTTTACAACTAGCGAAGCTATTGCAAATGGATACTGTGAAGGCGAAGCAAAAGACATCGAAGAAGTACTAGAATTAGCCAATATTGAAAACTACGAGATTGTAAAACATGAAATTTCATATACAGAGAAGATTATATCATGGCTAGTCAATCCTGCTGTATCAGGAGTACTTCTAATGATAATAATAGCGGGAATTTATTTTGAATTACAAACACCTGGTGTAGGTTTTCCATTAGGTGCTGCTTTTATCGCAGCTATGTTATATTTTATGCCGCATTATCTAGAAGGATTGGCTGCCAACTGGGAGATTGCATTATTCGTCATAGGATTAGTACTCTTGGCACTTGAAGTCTTTGTCATTCCTGGCTTTGGTGTTGCAGGCATATCTGGAATAATCTTAGTGATATCAGCTCTTATACTTTCTTTGGTAAAAAATATCGATGGTTTTGATTTTACATTTGTACCATCTCATGAAATAACTTATGCATTCTTAATTGTGTCTATTGTTATGGTTACTTCCTTATTTGTCTTACTGTTTGGCAGTAGTCGACTAGCAGATTCTAAAGCCTTTGCAAGATTGAAACTAGATGCTACACAATCCAAAGCTGATGGATACGTCATTAGTGCTGCTATCTCAGAAGAAAAAATGGTAGGACGTGAAGGGATTGTAGTTGCTGATTTGCGTCCTGCTGGTAAAATAGCTATCGATGGGAAATGGCATGATGCGCAGAGTGATGGTGATTATATCGAAAAAGACAATGAAATTATCGTGAAACGTGTACACGGAGCTTATCTGATTGTTGCTGAAAAGCCTAAAACCTAATCTCTTCTATGAAAATAATCGGCATCATACCTGCTCGAATGGCATCTACTCGATTTCCTAACAAACCGTTAGTTGATATTTTGGGAAAAACAATGATACAACGCACTTACGAGCAAGCTATCCAAAACGAACAACTAGATGAAGTTATCGTAGCAACAGATCATCAAGCTATTTTTGATGAAGTTACTTCCTTTGGAGGAAAAGTCGTGATGACCGACATCAACCATAAGAACGGAACAGAACGAATAGCCGAAGTTGCCAAGAAGTATACAGAAGATACTATTATCATCAATATTCAAGGAGATGAACCTTTCTTCGAACCAAGTTCTTTAGATGCTCTTATTGCATGTTTTGATACAAAAAATGTACAAATAGCTACATTAATCAAGCAAATAGAAGACATAAAAGATCTAGAGAGTAATACTATAATTAAAGTTGTTAAAACATTAAATAACAAGTCATTATA
>JBMZDS010000065.1:0-7489 GCA_049614465.1 Chitinophagales bacterium | reverse complement strand
CTTGCATCTAGCAAAAACAACTTTAACCAGCCTTGCAATTGTGTTCTAGAAGCTAATTGTTCTTTTCCTGTAATACGCAAGACTTTCTTTGCAAATTCCACTAGATCTTTACGAACAGGATTATAAGCTGTTTTTAAATCTTTGATGGCTTGTTCTATTAGTGAAGCATTCACAGATTCTTTTTGTAAAGCTGCAAAAATCGATTGCAATTTTGTGCTGTTTTCTTTAATCGGTTTGTTGAAAGCTGACCAAGCACTTCGCTTACTTTCAGAAACGTATTTTTTTGCTGCTTTGGCTATTTCATCGAGTGTATCTTCATTTGCTATCTCATTGTCCAATATCCATTCACGCATTTTTTGAACACAATCAAAATCTATTTCCCATTGCAAACGATCTTTTGATTTGTATCGCTCATGAGATCCAGAAGTAGAATGTCCTTGTGGCTGTGTGACATCAGTAATGTGAAATAAAGCAGGAATATGATTTTCTCTTACGAGTTTTATTCCTTTTTCATACATAGCACAAAGTCCAGCATAATCATATGCCTTTGCTGTAAAAATATACATCCCTCTACCTTCATCATCTAGTCGAAATCCTTCGAGTATGCCTGAAATATTTTCCTTTGTCGTTTGATATTTTTTAGGGACAGAAATACCATATCCATCATCATATACCGTAAATGCTAAAGGAATTTTCAATACACAAGCTGCATTAATAGATTCCCAAAAATGACCTTCGGAAGTACTCGCATCTCCTATCGTAGCAAAGCAAACTTCATTGCCTCCTTTAGAGAAATTATTTTTTTCTTGAAGTGCTTTATTGTTGCGATAAAATTTTGAAGCTAATGCCAGACCTACTGCTCTAGGCATTTGCCCTGCAGTACAAGAAATATCCGCAGATGTATTATAACTCTCAGTAAGGTCGAGCCAATCGCCATTTTCATCCAACAAAGGAGAAGAAAAATGACCATTCATCTGACGACCATGCGAGCTAGGATCTGCATCTCCCTCTGCATCTGCATACAACTGCGCATAAAACTGCTCTGGAGTTAATAAGCCTAATGCCATCATAATTGTCTGATCTCTATAATATCCAGATCGAAAGTCTCCTTTTTCAAAGGCTCTTGCCATAGCAAGTTGAGCCAATTCTTTTCCATCACCGAAAATTCCAAACTTGGCTTTTCCTGTCAATACTTCCTTACGACCCATAAGACTCATTTCGCGACTTTCTACCGCCAATCTGTAATCTTCTAGTACGATTTGAGTATATTTTTCTTCTAGTGAAAGTGATTTTTTATCTGTTGTATTTGGCATGGTTGTTTTATTTTCAGAACCTTACAAAGATACTAAACCAAATGGTATTGATAAATTTCTATAGAAGATTTATGTTGCTCTAGATTTTGAATACTGTCAAATGATAAACACTTGACAAGGCGAAATAATTTTACAATTTGAAGTTTAAAACTCTCTCCAATTAATTGTCTATTAAATTTTCAAGGAGCTAAACGAATAATTTTCCATTGCGCATTGGTTTCTTTTTGGAAAGCAAGCCTGTCGTGTAAGCGATGCGCTCCACCTTGCCAAAACTCAAGATAATTAGGTTTTAGACAAAAACCACCCCATTTTTCAGGCTTTTCTACTTTGTTTTTTGATTGTACTGCTTTGTATCTTTTTTCTAAAAATTCTCTATTCGGTATAATTTGACTTTGTGGAGAGATAGCGGCAGCTATTTGACTTTGTAATGGACGAGAAGAAAAATATTTTATTGAATCTTCTTCGCTTATTTTCTCCACCACACCTTCTATTCTGATTTGTCTTTGCATCTTTTCCCAAAAGAAAAGTAATGAAGCCTTAGAGTTCGCTATCAATTCTTGTCCTTTTTTACTTTCGTAATTGGTGTAAAAAATAAAACCTTTGGCACTATATTTTTTTAACAAAACAATGCGAGCTGATGGCTGATTTTTACTATTTACAGTAGCAAGAGTCATTGCATTGGCTTCAAAATCACCAAAACTTACTGCCTCTTGAAACCATTTATCAAACTGTAAAAAGGGGCTTTCTTCCAAAAATGATTTTCGAAGGGATGAAAGATTGTAGTCTTTCCGAAATGATGATAAATCTTTTTCTGTCAAAATATTACTCTATAAATACTTTTAATTGCTTTTCATAACTATCAAAACCCGCTTCCATACGAAATACGATACGCACTACGTCAGCAGTATCTGTATTGGCAGGATTGTATGAGCGAAAAGGACGCACACCATAAGCATCACTAGGCAGCATTATCTGTCCAGTGTATTGCTGTATGTTGCTTTCCGTATCAAAACCTGTAGTCAGCACAACTGTATCTATAGCTGCGAACGCTATATTTTGATAAATACCACTGGTGTCTATCACATATCCTGCACGCAAAGTATCGATTGCATTTTCTGTAGTCAGCATCAACGTAATATCTATAGGAGTCCCTGCTGCTTGGATAATAGTAGAAGAATCTGGCACTTGAAAAGTAATTTCTTCTAAAACAACGGGTCTTTCTGGGTCATCATCTTTACAAGAATAAAAAAGTGAAACAGACACTAATGCGATGAAAATCAATACGTAATACTTTCTACTGAACATTGTTTTTATTTTTTTTAATCGTGTGATGAAAACTTTTTTAAATTCTAATGCAACCTTTTAATGCTTTCCTTCCGTTTTATAAGTACAAAATCAGTTTTGTAGTTATTAGGGATAAAAAGAGGTAATCTAAAAGGTTGCCTCTTTTTTTTAGCCCAATTTTTCTATTTCTTCTTTTACAAAAGCAACCAACTCACTTACATACTCCTTAGAGAAATCAAACTTGATACCAGCTGCTTCATATATTTCTGGAATAGAACGTGTGTATCCCATTTTCAATGCTGTTTTATATTGTGCTATTGTTTTGTCAGGATTTTGCTTGTAATTTCTCCACATTGCGATAGCTCCCAACTGTGCAAATCCATATTCTATATAATAGAACGGTACTTGATAGAAATGTAGTATTCGTTGATATGCCGATTTACTACTTTCTTCAAACTCTGAATAATCAACTACTTGTGAGCTATATTTTTTATCTAACTCCATCCATTTTTCATGACGTTCTTCTGTCGTATGATTAGGATTGAGATACATCCAATGTTGAAATTCATCGCCTCTACCTACTCCTGGCAATGTGCCAAGCAATCCTACCAAATGATTTTTCTTTGCTCTCTTCAGATCATCTTCATTAGGATAGAATGTTTCCCAGTTTTCAAGTGTAAAAAGTTCCATACTCATAGATGCCAATTCTGCTACTTCCATAGGAAAGTCCTTCAAGAAATCGAATTGTAATGGATGTGCTAGAAAAGTATGAACAGCATGTCCCGCTTCATGTACCATGACACGTACATCACCTTCTGACTTGGCATGATTCATAAAAATAAAAGGAACGCCTATCTCTGGCAATCCCATATTGTAACCACCTGGTGCTTTTCCTCCTCTAGACTCTAAGTCTAGATAGTTCATCTCATTCATGATAGCGATACGCTCTCCAAAGTAAGTATCTACATCCGAAAGACAATCGACACTTTTATCGACAAATTCTTCTGTCGTAGCAAATGGATTAAGCGGTGTTCTTCCTTTAGCATCTACAGCCATATCCCATGGACGTAGTGTATCAAGCCCCATTTCTTCTTGGCGTTGTTTTGCTATACCATCGAGTACTGGCACTACACATTCTGCTACAGAATTTTGAAAATCCATGCAATCTTGTGGTGTGTAATCAAATCTATGCTTTGAATCAAACATATAATCACGATAATTCTCATAGCCTGCATTGATAGCTACTTGATTTCGCATTTCTTTGAGTTCGTTGAATAAAGTATCTAATGCTTCCACATCTTTGATTCTTCTATCCGTCATTTTTCTGAAAACAGACTCCCTCAAGGCTCTATCTGTCTTTTTCATCAAAGCACCAGCTTGCTGAAAAGTAAGATTTTCTCCCTCATGCTCTATCGTCCACTGTCCCGTTATTTGCGAATATTCCTCAGTTTTTATATTGAGTTTTTGCTGTATAGGGATGTTCTCTTCGCAGAAAAGTTCCAAATCCATTTCCAAGCCTTTGATAAAATTATGATAATCTTCATTTTCTATCAAATCTTTTTTGAAAGGACTATCATTTAGTTTTTGATTGAGACGATTGCTCACCATAGCTAAATGCGGATTGATTTCTTTGTAGAAAAATTCCAAATTTTCTTGTGCAACAGTATCAGTCGTGTCAATAGAAGTTTTGACATATCTCCAGCGCATATCTTCTCCGATTACGCTACTGAGTTCGCTACTATCTTTTAGCCACTGCATCATATTTTCAGTGCTATTGATTTCTCTTTGCTCCAAATCTGTATAATACGGTTCTAATGTAGCCCAGTCCGTCACTTTAAAATCTTGTGGTAAGAAATGTCGTGTTGGTCTTTGTGGAATTTCGAGTACTGCTTCCATTATGCATCTTTTTTAGTCGTTTTCTTTTTTGTTGTCGCTTTTTTCTTAGCGGCTTTTGGTTTTGCTTCCTTTTTAGGCTCTTCTAATACTACTAAGCCTTGCTCATCTAAAACATTGAACCATTTTATGATTTTCTTGATATCGCTTGTGTACACTCTATCTGTATCATGATTAGGTACTATTTTCTCAAAATAATTTCTCAATTCAGGTCCTTTACTATTAGGCGCAATGACAGGATTTGAAGAAGCGTCTGTTTTCATTTTCTGAAAAACTTTGACGAGTTCTATTCCATCATCTTCTGTATATATTGTGATGTTTTCAAGTGGGGTAAACATGTGCTTTCTCGCTGGCGCAAATTTTTTCTGCGTATCACCTAATGCACATACTATCAATCCATTATCTCTATTTGCAAGCATTTTGTATAAACCTGGCATACCGCTTACTGCCAAAATTTCTTTAATATCCATCTAATTCATTATTTTAAGAAGATGTAAAGATACGAAAAATGTATTTTCTATGCACGTATCGTTTCAAAACCACTTTCCGTTACTTTTAAGATAGATGAAGCCTTGCTTTTTGCAGATGATTCACTTGCTTTAGGAACTACAAAATCAACACTATTTTTTAGCTGCTCACTTATCTCATCAAAAGTCTGTGGTGTTGGCTCGCCAGAATAATTAGCAGAAGTAGAAACGATAGGTTTACCTAGTTGCTCAATAACTTTTTTACAAAACATCTGATTAACTATTCTAATGGCTATACTTCCATTTTTAGCACAAACACTTTGAGGTAAGTTCTTTGCTTTGGGGTAAATAATTGTTGTAGGTTTTGTCGTATTGTTTAAAAAATCAGCGACTTCGCTAGGAACTTCATGTACATAATTTGAAAGCATATCTTCATCAGCGACCAAAATGACAAAGCTTTTCTCTTTTGGACGATTTTTCAATTCAAAAATCTTATTTACGGCCTCTTCATTTGTTGCATCTGCACTCAAACCCCATAACGTATCTGTAGGACACAAAATGACTTTGCCTTCCTCAAGACGATAAGCTGTATACTTTGCAAGTTCTTCTAGCGCACTCATTTAATTCTATTTCTTTATGGCAGTGATATCATCAATAATACTTAAACCCTGCTCTACTTTTGTGCCTACAACCAATATATCAGCTCCTGCATTATACATTTGACTAGCGGTATTTGCATCACGAATACCTCCTCCCACTATCAAAGGAATATTTATATTCTTTTTTACAGCCGAAATCATAGCAATACTTACTGGGTTTTCTGCACCACTTCCTCCTTCAAGATAAATGGCTTTTAATCCTAGCATTTCTCCTGCCATAGCTGTACAAACAGCAATCTCATCTTTCTCATATGGTATCGGTTGTGTTCCACTCATATACGAAACGGAAGTTGGTCGCCCACTATCGATGAGCATGTATCCTGTACTGATAGTTTCTAAATTATTTTTATGAATAAAAGGAGCAGTTTCTACATGCTTTCCTATCAGCAAATCTGCATTTCTACCCGAAATCAATGATAAAAACAAAACAGCATCAGCATTGCTCGCCAACTGCATAGTACTCCCAGGAAAAAGCAAAATAGGAATAGATGTATTTGCTTTTAAAAAGCTCACTACATTTTCTACACAACCACTACTCAACAAACTTCCTCCCACAAAAAAACAATCGATTTTTCCTTCATTTGCTTTTTGACAAAGCGCTAAAAGATGAGCATCACTAGCTTTGTCAGGATCAATCAAAATCGCTAATTGTTGACGATTTTTTTCTTTCATTTGTAACCAATGTATGTATGTTTTTTGCTGCTGCATAAAGCAAAGATAGAGTTTTAAAGACTTTTCGATATAAAAACGATAAATAGGTAGTAATTTTACCATTGTATGTTGAATAAAAGTGCCATAAAAAGACCATTTCTAATAGCTGGACCTTGTAGTGCCGAATCAAAAGCACAGGTTTTGTCTACTGCGGAGCAAATGCAAGGATTGGATTTGGCATATTTCAGAGCAGGAATATGGAAACCGAGAACTCGTCCAGGAGATTTTGAAGGAGTAGGAAGTATTGGTTTGCCATGGCTACAAGAAGTACGTGAAAAATATGGCTTCAAAGTCTGCGCAGAAGTTGCCAATGTAAAACATGTAGAAGAATGTCTCGCTGCCGAAATAGATATGCTTTGGATAGGTGCTCGTACAACTACCAATCCTTTTTCGGTACAAGAAATAGCAGATGCACTACAAGGTGTCAATATTCCTGTAGTCGTCAAAAATCCTATCAACCCTGATTTGAAATTGTGGATGGGTGCTATAGAGCGAATAGAAAAAGCAGGAATAAAAGAAATAGGTGCTGTTCACAGAGGGTTTTCTACTTACGAAAAGAAAGATTATCGCAATGAACCAATGTGGCAAATCCCGATAGATTTTCAAAATGAAATGCCCGAGATACCGCTTATTTGTGACCCTAGTCACATAGGAGGAAAGCGTGCTTTAATAGCTGATATTTCGCAAAAAGCAATGGATTTGAATTTTGATGGTTTGATGATAGAAACCCATCATATGCCTGAAAATGCATGGACAGATGCTGCACAACAAGTAACTCCTCTACGTCTTAAAGAAATCATAGAAAACCTAGTGATACGTAACATGAAAATGCACAATATTTCGCAAGAAATACTAGAATCTCTTCGTGAAGAAATCAATGGGCTAGACAATCAATTGATACAGACATTGAAAAAACGAATGACAATATCAAAACAAATAGGAGAGGTAAAAAAAGATAAAGGATTGACTGTTTTGCAAAATATTATCTTCACTCAATTACTTGCCAAAAATGTCAATAATGCCACTGCAGAAGGAATGAGTAAACGATTTGCTACTGAGTTATTTAAACAAATACATCTCGAATCTATCAATATTCAGAACGAGATATTGAAAGGATAATTAGAGTAAAGGCAAACCAAATCGGTTAAAAATAAACCAACAA
>JBMZDS010000064.1:0-7530 GCA_049614465.1 Chitinophagales bacterium | reverse complement strand
ATTGCCTTGATTATTAATCATTAAACTGGAAAAACTAAAATTATTTACTCTAAAATGCATTGAGTTATCAGCATGATTGTACTGTAAGCCACCTACGTAGTCATCATCTCTATCCGCAAAACCATAAAAACCTGTTCTATTATTTGGTGTGAGGATTGTCATCATACCATAATCATCGTCTTCTACTACGATATCTGCAAAGCTATGAGGCGTACTTAATCCAGATGCTCCATTTGATACATGAAATTTTGATTTTGGGTCATCTGTTCCTATTCCTACACTTCCTTTTTCATTAATCATAAAATAGGTATGAGCAAGGGCATAACTTTGCAAATCAGAATTTAAGCTATAAGGAGAAGTTCGCTCATATGATTGTACTACAAAATAAGGCTTTGATGGCGTATTTCGAGATGCAATATTAAGCATGCCTCCGATAAAATTGGGGCAAATATCTATTCCTATAGGTTCGCAATCATCGTCTATAAAGTTTTGTCCAAAAACGATGGGTGAAGGATTGAATTGTGCATATGACACAGATGCACTCAATACAATCAAAATAAAGAATATGAAATAAGAGGAGGTAAAACGATTCGTCTTACAATTACGATTTGTGTTGCTTGTTGTTTTCATTTTTATATATTTTAAAGTTAAAAAAAAATCTAATCCACATACACGCACTAGAAGCAAAAAAAATGCTTCCAATAGACACGTATAAAAAATTAGGTTTCGTTCGTTTAAAACACATATTCTGAAAACGAATATACATTTACACCACTAATATAGAGATTACTCTTAAAAATACAAGATTTATGAAATGTTTTTTTGAAAAAGGTATTTCATTTTACAATTTCAGTTATTTTTCTCTCACAACGCCCAGCGAGCTGTAGGCTCAGCATCTTGAGTCTCAAAATCTCCTTTTTGATACTGAAAATAGGCACACATCGCTATCATAGCAGCATTGTCTATACAGTATTGAAAATCGGGCAAAAAAACAGTATACCCTTCTTGCTCTAATAAAGTCAATTGTTGACGCAATTCCGAATTGGCAGAAACGCCTCCTGCTATGGCGAGTTGCGTAATATGCTGTTCTTCGGCTGCTCTTAAAAATTTCTTTAATAATATTTGGACTATTGTATGCTGCACAGATGCACACAAATCGTAGAGATTCTCTTTGACAAAATGTGGATTTTTTTGACGATTCTTATGGACAAAATTGACTACTGCGGTTTTCAATCCACTAAAGCTAAAATCCAAGCCATCTACTTTGGGCTCTGTAAAAGTAAAGCGATGCTTATCTCCTTTTTTAGCCAATTTATCCATCTCAGGACCTCCTGGATATGGCAGTCCAAGGAGTTTTGCTGTTTTGTCAAATGCTTCACCTGCGGCATCATCCCTTGTACTTCCTAGCACTTCCATATCTAGCGCATCTTTCACAAGCACAATCTGTGTATGTCCACCAGATACTGTAAGACAAAGAAATGGGAATGCAGGCTTGGGTTCATCTATAAAATGCGCCAATACATGCGCTCGCATATGATGTACCCCTATGATTGGTTTGCCTAAGCCTAATGCAAATGCTTTGGCAAATGAAGCCCCTACAAGCAACGAACCTATCAGTCCTGGTCCTTTAGTAAAAGCAACTACATCTATATTTTGCTTTTCAATTCCTGCTTTTTTCAACGCCATATCGACTACAGGTACTATATTTTGCTGATGAGCTCTTGAAGCCAACTCAGGGACAACTCCTCCCCACTCCGTATGCACTTCTTGGTTCGCAATGATATTGGCAAGCATTTTGCCATCTTTTAGTACAGCTGCAGATGTATCATCACAAGATGATTCTATCGCTAAAATAGTTACATTATCAGATTTCATAGATACAGGCGTTAAGTATTCTATACATTTTAATGTTTAATAACAAAAAACGATACAAAGTAAAGACCTTTTGCCTTATTTATTGCATTACCTTTACGAGTTTAAAGAAATGGCTAAAAGAAAATTCATAAAAAGAATATTGATAGCACTTGGCATCGCTGTGTTTTTGCTAGTCGCTATCCTTGTGAGCCTATATTTTGCTATTCAATCACATAAAGTACAGACTTTCATTACGCAAAAGATAACTGAGTCAATTTCAGAAAATATCAATGGTGATGTCAGTATAGGTAATGTAGAAATAGAATTTTTCAACTCGATAAAACTAGACAGCATACTGATAGAAGATGCTCGTCCTGATACATTAGCTTACATAGGACATATAGAAGGAAACTTTAGCTATTTCTCATTGCTCGACCATACTATTTCGCTAGACAATCTTACAATAAAAGACATCGATATCGAACTCTATCGTGCTTTTGATGATAGTACGTTCAATATCGCCCACCTTTTTACAGAAAATAAAGATTTGGACAAGACTACAGCTAGTGGTGACGCATGGAATTTTTCTATAGGGGAAATGACTATAGAAAATACTAGATTTCGATTGAGTGATTATTATGCAGGAGACATTTTGGATGTAAAAGTACCCTTGCTCGATATTGTCTTCAATGATTTTGACTTTGCTAACGAATGGATTGCGATTGAATCTATCGACATACGATCCCCTTTCGTTTCTTATATAAAAAAAGAAAGCAACCCCAATAAAGCTCCTCCCGAAATTACTATCAATATCCCAATAGAGATAGAAGGAAATCAGTTGAAAATTGAGAATGGTTCTTTTTTGATGGTAAATGAAAAAGACACTACAACATATAATCGCTTTGCTGCCAATGATATCGCTGTAGAAGATATAACTCTAGAAGCACAAGAATTGTACATTTATGGAGATTCTGTATTCACAATACTTAATCAACTTTCTGCAGCAGAAAAATCTGGACTTTTACTGAAAGAAATGCAAAGCGAAGTAGTTGTTACCAATTCTAAGATTGCACTAAACAATCTCAATCTAAAAACAGCACATAGCACCATTACAGATTATCTAGCACTAGAATATGATTCATTTGATGACTTTGATGATTTCTTGAATGCAGTAAAACTGAATGGCAATTTTGATAACACAAAAATATCACCTAAAGACATAGGTTACTTTGTAGATATACAAGATAAACTCAAGTATCCTATTCAAATCAACGGTACTATAAGTGGCAAAATAAGTAATATCAGAGGAAAAGACATTGCTATCAATACAGGTAAAAAATCTAGCTTCAAAGGAGAAATATCACTCAATGGATTGCCAAATATTAAGGAAACTTTTATCAGTCTAAAAGTCAATCAATTTATCACGGATTATGATGATTTGAAAAATATATATCCCCCCATCCCTCTCCCTGTCAATATGCAAAAGCTAGGGCAATTGTATTTTGAAGGACGGTTTGATGGATTTCCTACAGATTTTGTGACTTATGGAAAATTTCAAACTGATATTGGACTACTCGATTTGGATGCCAACTTTAAAGTTGATGAACAAAACCAATACAACTATTCAGGACATTTTGATTTAAGACAGTTTAATATTGGCTATTTTTTAGGTGCCGAAAAATGGATAGAAAAAGTAAGTCTCGTAGCAGACATAGAAGGAAAAGGACTAAAACTAGAAACACTTGATGCCGAAATCAATGGGAGAATAGATAGTGTAAATGCCTACGGGTATACTTACAAAAATGTAATTGTAAATGGTGCTCTAAGTCAAAAACATTTTAATGGACTCGCATCAATAGATGATGAGAATGTAAAGATTGATTTTGAGGGAATAGTAGACGCATCTGGACAAAAGCCTATTTTTGATTTTAAGGCAGATATACAAGAGGCACACTTGCAGACACTCAATCTACTAAACAAACCTTATATTTTTTCTACTAATTTGACAGCAAACTTTTCAGCAACTACAATTGATGATGTTATTGGAAATATGAGTGTAAACAATCTAGCGGTGATCACTCCTGATCGCAGCTATACGATGAATCAATTTGCATTAGGCAGTTATCTTCTTAGCAATGGCGAAAAAAGAATAGCACTTACCTCTGACAACATCAATGCAACTGCCGAAGGGAATTTCCAATTTAGCAATCTACCTGCGGCACTAAAGCAAGTGTTTTTACCTAATGATACAAGTACACTCCCTACACAAATCATACGATTTGACGCCAATATCTCTGACAAATCAGAACTGATGACACTTTTCGTACCACAAATACGCATCCCAAACAAGACGATAGAAATCAGTGGCAATCTCAATTCGGAAACAGAATCTATTCTAGCATCTGTATACATACCTACACTTTACTACAATGATTTTAAAGCGAAACGATTTGTAAGCAATGTACAAATACAAGAAGGATATTTTGACATCATAATTTCTCTTCCTAAGATAAAACATAATGATAGTATAGTTGTAGACAATCTTTCACTCCTTGTAGAAGGTCCTAGAGAGAATCTAACAATAAAACTCAATGCTGGAAATAAAAAATATACATCTGGCATCAATATAGTAGCACATCTTACGAAAATCGCTCACGGAAGAATGCTACAGTTTGAACCATCTACTATTGTGGCCAACAAAAATTATTGGGCTTTTGATGAAAAAAATAAAATTTTATTCAAGGGAAAAGAAATTGCTTCAGCTAATTTGCGGCTATATAGCGATATTTCAGATCTATTTTTTGATATTAATATTGATGAAAACAGGAAAGATGTTTCACTTGATATTAGCAATCTTGAAATAGCAGATTTTACAGATTTTTTACAGAAAAAAGACATCCGAATAGAAGGGCTAGTCAATGGACAAATCAATGTCCAGAACATCAATGAAAAGCCTTTGACTTCTGGCAATATAGAAGCAACAGATATTAATATCAATGGTTATAGTGTTGGAGATTTGACTACATCAGCAGATTTAGATTTGACCAACCAAAAAATAAATGTACTAGGAAAATTGTTTGGGAACGAGAATGACATAGATATTTCTGGCAGCTACTCTTTCGCAAAAAAATCAACTGCGAATGACTTTGACATACGATTTGACATTCAAGAATTTGCGGTAAAATCAATAGAAGATTTTATCCCTGAATATATAAACGATACCGAAGGTACTATCAATGGGCATGTATATCTCACTGGAAAACGGAATGCTCCTAGCCTACTTGGGCATATAGATTTACCAGATGTGACAACTACAATAGCTTATACACAGACTCGCTACAATGCAAAAAATCAACGTGTATTATTGCAGAAGAATTTTATCAACCTAGGAGATTCTTTAGAGATAAGCGATATGGATGGAAATTTGGCATGGGGAAGTGGAGGAATTCACCACAATTATCTCAAAGATATCACTGTAGATATACATGCTTTTTCTCCTAAAATAAAAGGATTAAACACTACAAGCATTGATAATGATGTATTCTATGGGACAGCTTATCTCAATGGAGGGATTTCTTTTACCGGATTGACCAATGATATACATATTCATGTATTTGGCGAAAGTGAAAAACAAGGGAAAAATTTTACCGAAATATTTATTCCTTTATATGAGGGCGAAGTTGTACAGCAACATGAGTTTTATACATTTATTAGCGATAATAAAAATATTAATAGTGACGAAGCAACTAAAGAAGATGAAAAAATAAAACTAAAAGGAGCATCTGTAAAGCTAGATTTAGACATAGACGAAGACTGCAAAGTAAATATAATACTTGACCAAGCTGCAGGTGATGTGCTCAAAGCACAGGGTAATGGAACGATAAAAATAGATGTCGCTAGAAAAGCCGAAACAGTAGAATTTACAGGGACGTATTCCATCACAAAAGGAGACTATCTATTTACGCTCCAAAATCTCGTCAACAAACGATTTAAGATAGAGCCGAATAGCATGATTCACTTCAATGGTCCCATAGAAGAAGCACAAATCAATGTAAGTGCAACATACGGACTTCGAAGTTCTACCTACACACTTATCCAAGATTATCTGATAAATTCTGACGAAGACGAAAATGCAAAAAATGCTGCCAATAATCGTGTTCCGGTCAACCTTTATCTTAAATTGAGTGATCGATTAGAAGCTCCTACGATTAACTTTGAAATAGAAGTAGAGCAAGTAGATAATTCTATCAAAAGCTATGTAGACAATAAGATACAAATCATACAGCAATATGAAAATGAACTTAATAGACAAGTATTAGGGTTACTCGTACTTAATCAATTTTTGCCTACTGCCAATAGTGCATTGGCTACACAAACTAACTCTTATATTTCAGGAGGTGCGGCAAATACCGTCAGTGAATTTATCTCTAATCAATTGTCTCGATATTTCAATGATGCACTATCTTATGTTGTAGATGATTTAGATTTTAATTTTAATTATCGAGCATATGATCAAGAAGCTAATTTTCAAAATGACTTAGATGAACTTACGCTACAAAAACGTAGAGAATTTCAACTAGCACTTTCCAAGCGATTTCTTAACGATAGAATTGCTATTAACCTTGGAGGAAATGTCGATTTTGGAGAAGATTTTTATGAAGACGGTGCAAATTCGACCTACTTTGGAGGAGATTTTAGCCTAGAATATGCCATTACTAAAGATAAGCGACTACGTGCAAAAGCATTTACCATTACAGACTACAATCACCTAGAGCAAGAAAATCAGACAAAATTTGGTGCAGGACTTTCTTACAAACGAGAATTTGACAAAATAGGCGAATTTTTCGGCATAAAAAGAAAAAACAAGAAAGTAGAACCTTCCATACTTGCTCCCACAGAGTAGATAAAAATTCTGCTGATAATATCTTATATTTGAACAACTTTTTAAGCTGCTATTTGTTTATACAAGTAGTCACAACACGAACTCTAACAATGAAAAAAATCTATACAGTACTTGCCGTATTTTCTATTTTTTTAATCAACCTGTCTTACGCCCAAGACATTACATATAGTAAGGTGAAAATATGGCTAGGAGAAAAAACTATCCAAGAACTACAAGAAGTAGGCGTAGCTACAGATCATGGTAGTTACAAAAAAGATACTTGGTTTCAGACTACTTTAGCAGATTTTGAAATAGCAGAACTAGAAGAAGCTGGATTCGATACAGAAATTATCATAGAAGATATGCAAACCTTCTATGTCGAAAGAAACGAAAGTGGAATAACAAAAGGAACACACGGCACACATGCTGGAGGAGACTGTGGCGGTGGAATAGAATATGCCGAAGTAGAAAATTTTGAATTAGGCAGTATGGGAGGTTTTTTTACTTACCAAGAAATGCTTGACAATCTTGACTCGATGCAAGCTATGTACCCAAACTTAATCTCTTTTAGAGATGGCATCAGTACTTTTGAAACACATGAAGGTCGTCCTATCTACTGGGTGCGTATATCTAATAATCCAACAGTAGAAGATGCTACAAAACCTGAGATATTGTATACAGCAATACATCATGCTCGTGAGCCAGCATCTATGTCTCAGCTTATCTATTACATGTGGTATGTACTCGAAAATTATGACACAAACCTTGATGTAAAGTATGTAGTGGATAATACA
>JBMZDS010000063.1:0-7629 GCA_049614465.1 Chitinophagales bacterium | reverse complement strand
ATAAAGTAATTGAAAGAGATTTTAAAACGTATCACGTAAACAAAGACATAAAGAAGTTAGAACCTGAAGTTTGTTTATCTAATAGAAATCCTGATTTACTAAATAATAGAAATGAAGAACTTTCTGATATTTACAAAAAGCAATATAGTGGAGAAGCCTACTTGGTAGATTACGACAAGTCTAAAATTTTATTTGATAGCGAGAACAAAGAATTTAGCAAATACTACTTAATCGAATATATTCCAATAAAGGAAAAAGAAAGTGAATTAGAACCATATATCGAAGTTAGAAATACTGATAAAGACGTTTCAAAAGAAAAACGCCTTTCAAAATCTCTTTCTGAAAAATACCCAAGTATTTTATATCAATTCACAACTTCCGACAGAACAAGTTTCGCAAAAATTCAAGAAGAAAATAACAGTGAACTTTTAGAAGAGTTTAAAGTAACTGAAAACGAGAAAAAGATGACCGAAACACAAACTTTATCGGTTTGGGAAACACAAGAAAAATTTGCAGAAGCATTAAAGACTGTCAAATCTAAAATATTAATAGAAAGCCCTTGGATAAAACGTGCTACTTTAAAATATATAAATAGTATTGAAAAAGCATTACAAAGAGGTGTCGATGTTATTATATTGTATGGAATTGAAAGTAATGATGAACATCACAGAAAGGCTGAAAAAGAAATGGAAAGATTAAACAGTCAATATAAAAACTTTCATTTAATACATTTACCAACTCATTTTGAAGAACAAGGAAACTATAAAATGACAGGAACACACAGAAAATTGATAATAAAAGACAATGATTATTACATACAAGGGAGTTTTAATTTCTTGTCATTTAACAAAGAAAAGGGACAGAAAATAGCGAATGAGGAAAGTATTTTAATCCCCAAAAATGTGGAAACGAAATGGAAAAACATTCAGAAAGAATACGGAATAAATAACGGTTGGTAAAAAACATATAACTAATAGCTATTTAGTTACTTAAACGAAGTTAAGGCATATTTGATAAGTCGCCAAATTGTTTAATTTACACACTACTTTTCAAATACAAACCATCTACAACCCACTAAAACTGATAATACCCACTTTTCAAATAGGCTCCCTCTGGAAATGAGATAGGATGGTCAGCATCATGATAGGTTTTTGCTAGGATACGGAAAGACTTTCCTGTATTTCGAAGTGTACTTTCGCTTAGCTCAAAGAACTCTTTCGCTACTATTCTTGACGAACAAGAGGCAAGCAATAATACTCCTCCTCTAGCGACTAGATGTGCACCTGCTTTTGCTAGTTTTTCATAGCTGTACAATGCTTTTTGTACTTCACTCGCCTGCTTAGCAAATGATGGCGGATCGATCACTACGACATCAAATTTTTCGCCATTATCTATCAATTGTTCCATTCCTCTAAAAGCATCTACATCTCTCGTGATATGCTTGCCTTTGTGCAGATTGAGTGCTGCATTTTCTTTAGCGACTTCTAGTGCTTGTGCACTGATATCTACACTCATGACTTCTTTGGCTCCACCTGCTAGCGCATGCACCGAAAATCCACCTGCATAGCTAAAGACATCCAAGACTCTTTTGCCTTTTGCCATCTCTCCCACTCTCCTACGGTTTTCTCTATGATCGAGAAAATAACCTGTCTTATGTCCATGTATCACATTGGCAGAAAATCGCACACTATGTTCTCTAAAAATCACGACATCATTTTCCAACTCGCCATAGATAACCATGCCTTCTTTGAGTCCATATAGATTTTTGTTTTGCAGATTTCGACTAAAGCGAATGACCATCGTCTCACAAGCAGATTGCTCTATGACATGCGGCAATATCATCTTCAGATACGGCAACCAAATCTCCGAATACAACTTGACTACGGCAACTTTATCATAGACATCACAGATAAAACCCGGCATACCATCATTTTCACCAAAAAGCAAACGATAACTATTGGTATCTGTCTTGAGCAATGCTTTACGCTGTTGCTTTGCATAGCGAATTTTCTGCGCAAAAAAGACTTCATCTATCTGTGCAGCTTCATAATGCTGTATCAATTTTAAGCGAATAGGCGAAGACGGATCATACAAGCCTAAGGCGAGAAATTTATTGGTCTTTGTATCAAAGATAATTGACAAATCGCCAGGCTTTCCCCCTTCTTTTATCTTTAAAATCCCTTGATCGTACACCCAAGGATGTTCTTTCTTGACCATACGCTCCGCAGCAGGACGTAGCTTGGTCGCTAGTCGCTGTGTTTGTATTTCGGGAAGAGGATGATTGAATTGCATTTTTTAGTATTTAGATATTAGTACATAGATGCTAGTATGAGTCGTAATTATGTAATAGTCTTAATATCTATGATAAAAACTTCTAGCTACTAAAATCTAATTACTAACTACTATAAAACAACTAGACATTAAAACGGAAATGCATGATATCGCCATCTTTGACAACATAATCCTTCCCTTCTACTCTAAATTTTCCTGCGTCTTTACAACCTGATTCAGAACCGTGCTCTACATAGTCCGCATAAGCCATTACTTCTGCACGGATAAATCCTTTTTCAAAATCTGTATGAATCACAGCTGCAGCTTGTGGTGCTTTTGTACCTTTATTGATCGTCCAAGCACGCACTTCTTTTTCTCCTGCAGTGAAATAAGTCTCCAAATCAAGCAATTTGTAGCAAGATTTTATCAATCTATCCATACCTGACTCTGTCAAGCCTATATCTTCCAAGAACATTTCTTGCTCATCTTCATCTAGCAATACGATTTCAGATTCTATCTTGGCAGAGATAACTAAGACTTCTGCACCTTCTTCTTTCGCGATAACTCTGATTTTATCCACCATTGCATTACCATCTTTTGCAGAATTCTCATCTACATTGCAAGCATATAATACAGGCTTTGCTGTCAAAAGATTCAAATCAGCGATAAACTCCTTGCTATCATCATCCATCTCTAATGAACGAGCAGATTTTCCTTGCATTAAGTGGTCAATATACAACTGACAAACTTCAGCACTTTTTTTAGCATCTTTATCACCACCTTTCGATGATTTTTTCGATTTTTCTAGCTTTTTCTCTAGTGATTCTAAGTCTTTAAATTGCAATTCTGTATCGATAACATCTTTGTCACGCACAGGATCGATAGAACCATCTACGTGTATTACATTTTCATCTTCAAAACAACGAACTACATGCACAATGGCATCAACAGAACGAATATTTCCTAAAAATTGGTTACCCAGTCCTTCTCCTTTACTCGCTCCTTTTACCAATCCTGCAATATCTACTAACTCTACAGTCGTGGGTATCGTTTTTTGAGGCTTTACTAGTTCTTCTAGCTTTCTCAATCGCTCATCTGGCACTGTGATAATACCCATATTAGGCTCTATCGTACAGAATGGAAAATTGGCTGCTTGTGCATTAATTGCCTTTGTCAAAGTATTAAATAATGTAGATTTTCCAACATTAGGAAGTCCTACAATTCCGCATTGTAAACTCACGTTTTTCTATTTTTGTAATGATATAAAAAACGGTCTCAACATAAAAGCTAAAGACCGCAATTTTGATTTATTTCTGTGTAGTTAGACTACCATTCCATTGCCCCTTCTTCTGTCGTAGGATTTTCAATAGGTTCAGTAGGTTCTACCTTTGGCATTTCTACTTTTTCTATTTGATCTGGCTCTACCGTATCTTCTACTATGTCCTCTTCTATTTTTGGTGCAGTTGCATCTAGTTCTTCTTTGGCTTTTTCTACTTGCTCGTAGTAAGCCTCTCTGTCATAAGAATCATAATCAAAGTCAGGATTCAATTCTGTTTTGATATGCCCTATAGTATCATTCAATGCTTCTGCGAATTTGTTAAAATCTTCTTTGTACAAGAAAATCTTGTGGCTATCGTAGCCAGGCTTGTCAAATCTTCGCTTACTTTCTGTTATTGTGACAAAGTAGTCACCCTGCTTCGTAGAGCGTACGTCAAAGAAATAAGTTCTACGTTTTCCTGCTCTCAATTTTCTTGAATAAAATCCTTCTTGCTTATCCACTTCACTAAATTTTTAAAAATTAAAAAATCATATTCTTCTCAAGCGTTCAAATTTAGGGATTTATTTTTATTTGACAATAAAGGTGCTTTAACTAATTTGTAAAAGCTTAATTTTGGAATACTTAAAAGATTCTTATGTTTTTCATGATGTTTGGATTTCTCATTGTTTGTTGTGTACTATTTTCTATAGTATCAATTTTAATCGCTTTAATATTCAGAAATAATAAAGTCATTAAATATTCATTTGGGAGTATTGGCATTACTCTATTATTGATACCTATTATCTTAATGACAGCCATGAGATTGACAGAATTAAAAGATGAGAAAAATCAAATCGGGCTATATAAAAGCTATGCTACACACAACTATCTTTCTTTAAATAAGGATAACATTTGGATTTCAGACACCTTACTTTTTGATTGTAATTTTGGTACTTGGGAGTATTGGAAAAACGAAGACATGAATGGCATTACATTGATAGGTGATTGTGAAAAATCGTTTCATTTTCAAATCATTAATTGTACCCATGGTAAGTTAATAATAAAACTAAATAGTGAAGAAATGATTGAATTAATAAGAGAATAAAGTAATCAACTCGGCTGACTTTTCCCTCTCAGCCCCAATTCAATGACTTCCA
Source organism: Chitinophagales bacterium (assembly GCA_049614465.1). Taxonomy (GTDB): domain Bacteria; phylum Bacteroidota; class Bacteroidia; order Chitinophagales; family UBA8649; genus JBMZDS01. The sequence goes on along the minus strand of JBMZDS010000063.1, from coordinate 2,943 downwards.
TATCTTTTATATTTCCTTTATCTAGTGTAAAACGCAGCAAAGTACGCACCTTATGAAAACCATGTACACCTGCCGCACCAGGATTTAGACAAAACATATTTTTGTACTTCTTGTCACGCATTACTTTCAAAATATGTGAATGTCCACAAATAAAAATATGTGGAGGATTATGCTTCAATGCTTCTCGTACACGCTTAGAATATCGACCAGGATATCCACCTATATGCGTCATCCAGACATCAAACCCTTCTATCAAAAAACGTCTATCTCTTGGCAGTTCTGCCCGAACTTCATGATTGTCTATATTGCCATATACACCTCTTACTGGCTTGACTTTTTTCAAGGCATCCAAAACAGCAATATCGCCCACATCTCCTGCATGCCATATTTCATCTACTTCATCAAAATAAGTAAATACTTGCTCGTCCAACCAGCTATGTGTATCAGAAATCAATCCTATTCTACGCATTGGCTTCTTCTTTTTGCTTTTTGTGATATTGATTGATAAGATAATTGTACCAGACCACCCCAAGCACGTACATAATAGCTGTAATCATAAAAATAGTCGCATAGCCAACTTCTTGCTCACGCAAAATGGCAAAAATCCTTGAACTAAAGAACCAACTTCCACTCCATATAGACATATTGATAGCAGAAATCAATTCTTGATTTTTCTTTCCTACATAATACATGGTCATTTCCGAAGTCATAGGTCCTGCTACATTCATCAATGGCTGTCGTATGATATAGAAAAAGATAGCTACTCCTATCGCCCAAGGCAAGTGCGCATACCATTCTGTTGTTGCCATCAAGACTAAAGCTACAATCGACAATGCTTGTACTAAAGTAATGGCAATTTTGTAGCCAAACCTTCGCTTCACGATAGGAATAATCATCATGCCGAAGAAAACCAATATATAGGTACTTGAAGACATCAAAGCAAATTCATCAGAACTCACACCATGCACTTTTTCAAAAAACAAACTAATAAATGGGATGGTAAATCCCGCTCCTATTGCAATAATCATGGTAGGAATGACGGCTTTCACTATTATGCCCCAATCGTATGCTTTCGCTATATTCTTTAGAGGAAATTTTGTAGAGACGTTCTCTTTGATTTTTATCTGAGAAATAAAGAAAACACCCACATAGGCTAGGCATGCACAAGCTATCATTATATTTCGCTCACTAAAAAGTACAGCATCTATTTTATTCAATACAAAATATAAGATTCCTATTGCTATAATACCACTCACCCATGTCTGAAAAAGCAATGCAATAGATTCTGTATGGGTTTCTTTTTTTGCATTAAGCAAAACAAAAGGAAGTGCTGTTGCTTGCATAAAAATAAAGGAAAGTCCAACACCAAAAATCCCCAACTTTAACAACCAAAGCATATCAGATTCTGCACCAAAAATAGTCAACAAAGCAAAAGTAGGCATCCCAAAGGCTGCCAAATAAAATAAAGGTTTAAGATTGCGTCCTTTGATAAATAGACCTAAAGGAAAAGCAAATAACATAACAGCCAAAAATCGCTTTTCTACAATACTCGCTATCTCAAAATCTTGAAATCCTTTATCCAACATATAATAATTGAACAAAATGAAAAAAGAACCATTGATGAGTTGTAGGAAAAACTGTGCGGCTATCAACCAGTAAATATGATTTTCTATTTTTCGATATGGAGCGATGATTTTTTCAAGCATCAGCTTCCCAACTTATTTTGTATATACTGATAAAAACTTTCAATACTGGTTTCTGGTTTAAACCAAGCGATACTCGCTACACTACGAAACCATGTCATTTGCCTTTTGGCATATCGTCTTGAATTTCTTTTGATAAGTTCTGCGGCTCTATCCAAATCATATTCTCCTCCAAAATGTGCAAATAACTCTTTATATCCAATCGTATCTAAAGCAGGCAAATCTTTATGCTTTTCTAATGCGATTGCTTCTTCTATCAAACCCGTTGCGAGCATAGTATCTACACGTTCATTAATACGATCATACAATGTCTCTCTTTCCCAACTATAGGCAATTTCTATTGATTGAAAATCTCTCTTTTTAGGTTTCTGCTTTCTAAAAGAAGAATAAGGTTCTCCAGTAGCTCGGCATACCTCCACTGCTCGCATCAATCGTCTAGGATTGTCTAAATCGACTTCTAAAAAATACTCTGGATCCAATTTTCTCAATTCATCACGCAAAGCTTGCAATCCATTTTCCTTGTAAAAACGAAGCACATTTTTGCGTACCTCCATAGGAATATCTGGAAATGGATCTATCCCATACAATACAGCATTGATATACAATCCAGAACCGCCCACCATTATTGCAACATCTTTTTCGGCAAATATTTTATCCAAAACAGCCAATGCATCATCTTCATACTGTCCTGCAGTATAAGTATCTGTGACAGAATGTGTATTGATAAAATGATGCTTTACTTCTGCGAGTTCCTGCTCCGTAGGTTTAGCTGTCCCTATTGACATTTCCTTGTAAAACTGACGGGAATCTGCTGATAATATTTCAGTATTAAAGTATTTGGCGAGTTCTATAGCAAGTGCAGTTTTGCCTGAAGCTGTAGGACCTAAAATCGTAATGAGAAGTTTTGACATAGAGTACAAAGGTAGTACTTCCGACTATGAAACAAAAGACAAATCAGTAGATAAAATATGACAGTCTGACACGCTATTTTAGCCTGATTGAAAAGCCAAAATGACAAAATAGCATAAAAAAGGCAATGGAATGACAATTGATAATAGTGAATTGTAAAAATTGAACATTCTTTTTAAAACAAAATAAATTATGGGTAAAATAATAGGAATAGATTTAGGAACCACTTACAGCGCTATTGCAAAATGGGAAAATAAAAAAGGCTTTACAGGAAGTGAAACGTACAATATTGCTAGTGAAGGAAAAGACACATTAGCCTCAAAAGTATTTG
>JBMZDS010000062.1:0-7713 GCA_049614465.1 Chitinophagales bacterium | reverse complement strand
GTAGCCTTCTTTTGCAAGCGGAATAGCAATTCGTCCTGTACCACATCCCAACTCCAAGACAGACTTTTCTTTGCTTCCTATTTGTTTTTTATAAAAAGGAATGTCATGTGCAAAGTCATTGATATTGTCATAATCTGTAGGTTGATAGTATATGTCAGCTATTTGCTCCGTCATTAGGCTACTTCTTCTGCTAGGTCTTTTTCTACTTTCAGATTGTCTATGATAAATACTTGACGTTCGGGTGTGTTTTTCCCCATGTAATATTTCAAGATATCATCAATGCTTAAATCATTACTCAAAATAACTGGACGCAAACGCATATTTGCACTAATGAAATCTTCAAACTCTTTTGGAGAAATCTCTCCGAGTCCCTTGAATCGTGTTATTTCTGCTTTTCCTCTTAATTTTTCTACTGCTGCGAGTTTTTCTTCTTCGCTGTAGCAATAGATAGTTTCTTTTTTGTCTCTCACTCTGAAAAGAGGTGTCTCTAATATTTTGACATGCCCTTGTCGTACCAAATCAGGAAAAAACTGTAAGAAAAAAGTCAATAAAAGTAAGCGAATGTGCATGCCATCGACATCGGCATCTGTAGCGATAACGACATTGTTGTAGCGCAAATCATCCAAACCTTCTTCTATGTTCAAGGCGTGTTGCAAAAGATTGAATTCTTCATTTTCGTAGACTACTTTTTTCTTCAATCCATAGCAATTGAGTGGTTTTCCTCTCAAACTAAATACGGCTTGCGTAGCTACATCTCTAGCTTTAGTGATAGACCCACTTGCAGAATCTCCCTCTGTGATGAATATAGTCGAATCTATATGTTGTTCTTTCTTTTTGTTGGAAAAATGTACACGACAATCACGTAATTTCTTGTTGTGTAGATTTGCTTTTTTTGCGCGTTGATTAGCGAGTTTTTTGACGCCTGCCATGTCTTTTCGCTCTCGCTCAGATTGTTGTATTCTTTTGAGTAATTTTTCTGCTGTTTCAGGATTCCTGTGTAGGAAATTATCTAACTTTTTCTTCACAAAATCATTGACAAAAGCACGCATACTTTGTCCATCTTTCTCGATGTTATTAGAGCCTAATTTTGTCTTAGTCTGTGACTCGAATACAGGATCTTGCATACGAATACTCACCGCAGCTACAATAGACGCACGCACATCTTGGGCATCAAAGTTTTTTCCATAAAAATCTCGCACAGTTTTTACAATCGCTTCTCTGAGTGCTTGCTGGTGTGTTCCTCCTTGTACGGTATACTGACCATTGACAAAGCTGTAATAATCTTCCCCATAATGACTATCGTGCACCATTGCTATTTCTATATCCTCATCTTTGAAGTGAATAACAGGATAGCGAAGTGTGTTTTCATCTGTCTTTCTGTGGAGTAAATCAAAAAGTCCATTTTTAGAATAGTATCTTTCTTTATTGAACCAAATACTTAAGCCTGCATTTAAGTATGCATAATTCCATATTTGATCTTCAAGATATTCGGGTATGTAACTATAGTTTTTAAAAATAGAATTGTCTGGACGAAACTCTACATAAGTTCCATTTGGCTCATCTACATTCTCTATTTTGTGATCAGTTATGAGGTTTCCTTGTTCAAATTCTGCAACTTTCTTTTTTCCTTCACGAATAGATGAAACTTTGAAATAGGTAGAAAGCGCATTGACGGCTTTTGTACCAACTCCATTTAAACCTACAGACTTTTTAAAGGCTTTAGAATCATATTTTCCCCCAGTATTAATCTTAGAAACACAATCAATTACTTTCCCTAATGGAATTCCTCTGCCATAATCACGAATTGAAACAGATTCTTGTCCAACTAATACATCTACTTTTTTGCCATGCCCCATGACAAATTCATCAATACAATTATCTATTACTTCTTTTACCAAAATATAAATCCCATCATCTTGCGAAGATCCATCCCCAGTTTTTCCAATATACATACCTGGACGCAAGCGCATATGCTCTTTCCAGTCTAGGGAGCGTATATTATCTTCATTGTATTGTACTTCTGCCATTTTTCACTGCTATTTTTTACAAAAAGATAAAGTTATCAAATTGAAACTTTTAGCCCAAGAAAAACGTACAATCTATATTAACAAACGGATTGTTCATAAAGAATTTGTATTTTCAAGCCGTCAAAATGATGAAGAATGACAGATAAGCTAGATAAAATAGTACTTATAGATGATAATGAAGGTGATGCAATACTATTGGGAGTTGCTCTAGATAGGATATCAGAAAATGTAGATCATAATACTTTTCAATCAGGAGAAGAAGCGCTTACGCAATTTAAGAAATGGGTAGATACTGATCGATTAGAATTGCCTAATTTGATTATTCTTGATTTAAATATGCCAGGAATGGATGGTATTGCAGTATTAAAAGCATTGAAGCAATGCGAATGTTTAAGTAAAGTACCTGTAGTCGTGATGACCACTTCAAGCCTAAAGCATGATATAGAAAGAAGCTATTTTGCTGGTGCTAATAGTGTAATAGTAAAGCCTATAGACTTTGAAAAATATGTAGCTGCAATTGATATTCTTGTGCAGTATTGGTTTAAAACAGTAAAAACAGCCCTTTGTGAGTAACGTAGCTAAAAAAATAAATCTTCTATTGCTTGAAGATAATCCTGGTGATATTTTCTTGATGAAATTTTATCTAGATGAACTTGCTCCAGGTTTATATGAGATAGAAAATGCAGAAACACTTAAGGATGCACACAAGAAAATGAATATAGATCACTTTGATGTTGTTCTGTTGGATTTACATGTGCCAGATTCACAAGGATTGGATACTTTGATAGATTCTGTAGAGAAATTTCCATCACAGACTTTTGTAGTATTGACTACTATGTCTGATAGTGACTTAGGAATAGAAGCGGTGAAAAATGGTGCACAAGATTTTTTGATTAAAGGAAAAATTGATGGAGCAGCATTAGATTCGTCTATAAAATTTGCTATCGAGCGTTCTAAGATGAAGGTCAAAATTCAAAAGTATCTTGAGATTCTTAACACTGTAGCAGAGATGAATGATATTTCTAATTTTATCATACATCCTAAAACACATATTTTTGAACATAGTCACAATTTGTCTGAATATATCAATTGTGATAAAGGAGATATAGATACATTGAGTGAATTTGTTGAGCTGAGCTCAGATAGTAAGGAAATAGAAGAAGCTGTAGAAAAATCTATCGCTAATCCTAAGACAATATTTGAGGTGGCGATCAAAATAGATGAAAATCCCTTCCTATTGAAAGTCAAAAAAATGACAAATGGAGTGATTGGTACTCTTTCAAAAAACTAGATTGACATGGCGATTCAGGAATGGCTAAGTCAAGGGAAGTATTTCAGTTACAAACAATTTCAATTATTTTATCGCACGTTTGGGAAGAATGATAAACCTGCATTATTATTGCTACATGGATTTCCTACAGCTTCTTTTGATTGGTATAAAATAGTTGATGCACTTTCAGTGCATTTTAATGTTATTTGTTTTGATATGATCGGCTATGGTTTTTCAGACAAGCCACTTGATTATGATTATTCACTTTTTGATCAAGCGGATATCGCTGAAAAACTGCTTCAGTTTTTACAAACAAAAGAATGTCATATACTCGCCCATGACAAAGGTGATACAGTCGCAAACGAACTCATCGCTCGTCAAAATGAAAACAAACTTTCTTTCAATATATTTTCCTGTTGCCTACTCAATGGAGGGCTTTTCCCAGGTATACATAAGCCAAGACCTGTACAATGGGCATTGATGACTCCCTTTGGGAAATTTCTCACGCCTTTTTATACAAAATGGATGCTAACGAAGACATTCAATCGTATTTATGGTAAAGTAAAACCTACAAAAGATGAAATGAATGACTTTTGGTTTTTACTCAACTATAATAATGGACGAAAAATATTTCATAAACTTATCTGGTATATGCAAGAGCGAACAGATAACGAAAGTAGATGGCTCACTGCATTACAAGAAACAAAAATCCCCTTGCGATTGATAGATGGAGAAGATGACCCTATCTCGGGAAAACATATGGGAGAACATTATGAAAAAGTAATCCCGAAGCCTGATGTCGTATATCTCAAAGATATTGGTCACTATCCTAATATCGAAGCGGCAGATGAAGTTTTAACACATTTTTTGGCATTTCATCAGGTAAAATATCCTTAACTTAACGCTCAAATACCTCAAACAATGACAATCCCACAAAACGAAAATGATTCTTTAGACAGAATACATCAGCTATTTGAAGCACAAAAAAATAATCTTCAACAACTAAAAAATCGTTCTATACGTGATAGGAAAAAGAAATTGAAGGCATTGAAAAAGGCTATTTTGGATAAGCAAGAAAAAATTCAAAAAGCATTATATGCTGATTTCAAAAAACCGCATGTTGAAACCGATATTGTAGAGATTTATCCTATTATCTCAGAGTTGAAACATATGATAGCTCACTTGAGTGATTGGTCTTTGCCACAAGAGGTAGATGTGCCGCTTACTTACTTAGGTTCTACATCATATATTCATTATGAGCCAAAAGGAAATTGTCTTGCAATTACGCCTTGGAATTATCCATTTATGTTGTCTATCAATCCGATTATTTCGGCTATTGCGGCAGGGAATGCGTTGATTTTAAAACCTTCAGAGTTTACGCCCAATACGACACTTATTATCAAAGAAGTATTGGCGAATGTATTTGAAGAAAATGAAGTTGCTGTTGTCATGGGCGATCATACAGTTTCTACCGAATTATTGAAGAAAAAGTTTAATCATATCCACTTTACGGGAAGTCCTATGGTGGGGAAAATAGTAATGCGTGCAGCGTCAGAACATTTAGCTTCTTGTACGCTAGAGCTGGGTGGAAAATCTCCAGTAATCGTAGATGATACGGCTAATCTGAGTGAGGCAGCCAAGAAAATAACTTGGGGAAAATACCTCAATGAAGGACAAATCTGTATTGCGCCAGACTACTTGCTTGTACACGAAAAAGTAAAAGATGAATTTGTGACTAAAATGAAAGCACAAATCGAAAATAATTATGGTAAAACAGATAAAGAAAGGGAAGAGGGAGGCAATATTTGCCGTATGGTCAATGCGAAACATTTTGGGCGTGTCAAAAATCTATTTGATGATGCAGTAGCCAATGGTGCGAATATAGAACATGGTGGCACATTCAATGATGCAGATAACTATATTGATCCTACTATATTAACCAATGTGTCGCCTACGAGCGAAATCATGCAAGAAGAGATTTTTGGTCCCTTACTGCCTGTTATTACTTATAAAACACTAGATGAAGCGATTGCATTTGTCAACACAAAAGAAAAACCACTTGCATTATATCTTTTTAGTAAGAAAAGTAAAAACATAGATAAAGTCATCAATGAAACCAGCGCAGGAGGTACATGTATCAATGAAGTTTTGCTCCATATCTCACAACCCAATCTTCCATTTGGCGGAGTCAATAACTCTGGTATAGGTCGTAGTGGCGGCAAGTGGGGATTTATTGATTTTAGTAATGAGCGAACAGTTTTGAAACAGCATATTCGTTTTAGTGCTGCACAATTACTCCAACCGCCTTACAGCAAATTTACAAAGAAAATGATTGACTTGACGATGAAGTTTTTCTAAAACAATGTGCTTGAAAGTTGATACAATAAAACACCTTAAAGGGATTTACTTTGGCGGAAACTGGACAAGTATCCATCTGAAAGATGTACTTGTAGATATATCATGGGAGCAAGCGACTTTTGATATTGTTGATGATATGAATAATATCGCTACATTGACTTATCATAGCACTTATTTTGTACAAGCTATTATTGATGTTTTAGAAGGAAATCCGCTTAGTACAAAAGATAAAGAAAGTTTCTATGTTCCTACAATTAATTGTGAAGCGGACTGGCAAAAACTGCAAGAAAATGCTTTTCAAAAAGTCAATTATACTATCGAGCTTTTAGAGCAGTCTTCTGATGATATTTTAACTGCTAATTTTGGCAATGAAAAGTATGGCAGTATTTATAGTAATATTCACGGGATTATAGAGCATCTGCATTATCATCTAGGGCAAATAGTAGTGTTGAAAAAAATGATTGGAAATCAAAGCAAAAATACCTAGTCATTGGTATTGTATTTTCTTATAAAATTTAAGTTCTTTGTTTTAACCAAATCTATTAGTTCGATGCGATATAAAATATTGCTTATTAGTTTTTTCTTTTTTTGCACAACTCAAGCACAGACTTTTATAAATAAGGAGAAATACGAAAAAAAAGTTGACAACATTGACAACGAGTGGGTATATGCGAGTCACATTAGGATAGAAGTCCCTAAAGAATTGCAAGAATTTGTAGCCAATCTACATAAAGAAGTTTTAGAAGGCAATATTCAAGTAGAAAAATTCTGTCGAGAATATTGTATGGAGTATGGTGGCAGCTTGATTTCGCCCAAAATTGCAAATATCTCCATGTCCGCTGATGAGGTTCTTGATGAGATAACTCTTATAGATACGGTATGGCGTATTCATCCAAATACACTAGAAGACGAACAACTAATTGTTAAAAATGATCCATTTGAAATCATCACTTCTAGCATCGAAATTAATGAATCTTGGGCTTTCAATAAAAATAACAATACACTTACATCCACAATATATTCTATCAGTCCTAAATTTCAGTTTTTTGATAGTGCCGGAAACTACACGGGTGATGGTAGTGTGTATCAAAAGATAAATGAAGACATAACATCAAAGGAAACAAAAACTTTCACAATAAACAGAACGATGGATTTTGATACTGTTACTTATACTTTATATCCATTAAAACTACTATACAATCGGACGCTCAATAATATTTTGATACAAAACATTGATGACCTCACACTAATTGATGATATAGGGAATATTATTGAGGATAATCAAGATGCAATTACTGTTAGAGATTCGGTTTGGCAGATTAATCCCATAACACTTCAAGAATTTGAAATCGAAATACAGTCAATACTCCCCGAAGATTGGATTTCTCATTTTGAGATAAAAGAAGAGTGGGCAGTTGATTTTAATACTTTTAATATTGAAAAGAACATTAAAAGTATTAAACCAATACTATATAACTATAATGATATGGGTGATTATTTAGGTTTGTCACCTGCAAAATTCACGATAGTTTTCTACTAAAAATCAAGGCAATAGCAAAGGCCCTAAATAACTAAACCAAAGGATAAAAGAAGAAATGCCACTTATCAATCCTGCTAGTGTAAATGACAGTAAGTATTTCTTCGGAATAAGATAAAAGTAAATGTAGCTACAAATTATTGTAGCAATCGTTCCTAGTGCTACGCTAAAAAATCCAACAGGTAAATTCAAAATTTCAGATAGGATACGTATCATCTCCTCCAAAGAAATTTTTATCAAGAAATATACCATGAAAAAGACCAATCACAAGATTGACAATTTCTCTAGACCAAAATAAAGCTAAGAAAATACCCGTCCATTTCAACCATTTATTCTTTGTGTAAATCGCTAGAATTAATCCGATAATTCCTGTCATAATCGTCTGTAAAATTCCTCCTAAGGTGACAAGAAAATCATCTTTGGTAGAGGTAATAAGCTCTGCATCTATTCCGTCTTTGTACCAGTTCATGCTACCGTAATGCAAAATAGTATCGTAGCCCAATACTTTTGCTACAAGAATA